>CAZYWQ010000096.1:0-7083 GCA_964651675.1 uncultured Candidatus Sumerlaeota bacterium
ACTGACAACCGATAATGATACAATAGCCAAGGAAGAACATAAAAGGTACTCAGTTAATAATAGCAACAACAATTTCAACTAACATTTCTATAATTTTCCCCAAAATTCGTTAATGGCTTTTACTTTCTATGCTTAATATAATTCCCAGAGTTTTTCAGGGACCAATGTTGGAATTAGATCTCTTAGTGGAATGGACACTATCCCGCCATTTCCATAGGCTATGAAGGCGTAACCATTGTGAATTTTTATATCTCTGACAATTTCTGCGGGGAATATTTTATATTCTGCCCATATTTTGGGAAATAGTAAATTACCGCAATCGATTATTTTCAATCCACCTGTTCCATCAGCAATAAATACAAATTGTCCATATTTATCAAGATTATAGGCACTTCGTGTTCGAAAGTTCCCTTTCATAAAAGGCGCTAATGGATTGCTGATGTCGATAATCTCAAGTCCGTATTCATTTGCGGCTATAAAGGCATAATTAGAATCAATCTTAATGTCCCAGCTATGAGCAAATGAATCTGCTGTATAAACAACTGTTGGATTGTAAACATCTGAAAAATCGCAGACTAATAGTCCGTACACTAAATCGGTGATAAAGGCAAAATTATCCTTCATATCAATAGCTGTTGCATCAAATGCTCCTCCAGAGCTTCCCAATTCCCCAATATTTTCGATGTCAGTGATGTCCAAAACCTTCAACCCTTTTGAACCACTTGCAACATACGCAGTGTTACTGATGATTATTGCATCACTTGCGTTACCTGTGTGTCCAAAATCTTCCCCGATGAGTTCTGGGCTGTTGATATCAGAAATGTCGTAGACTAATAATCCATAATAACAATCAGAAACAAATAGCCTGTCATTGTCGACAAATAGATTGGTCGGACTAATTCCTTCAATCGTTGAGATATGCTGGATGTCTTCAGGATTGGAGATATCGACTATTTCTATCGTATAAGAGTCTTCTCCGATGAAACCATAGTCGTTATAAAATGTAATATTGTTAGCAGGATTGGTGGTTGTATAAGAAAAATAATCCGTTAATTCTTTACTGCTATGCGAAGATTGCGAAGCCAAATCAATTGGTGAAGCATCAAGGCTTTCCGTTGATAACTTTAGAACTCTTCCGTCACCTGGTGGCAAATTCAGATTAATACTGATTTGTGAGCCATCAGTTGTGAAAGGTATCTCTGTCGAATTCAAAACATCCAAAACTGTAACAATTCCTATATCTTCTGTTTGAACTGTAACATTATTATTCTCTACACAATTTGTATTTACAACAATTAAGTATCTTGCGGAAATTGAATCCTGAAAGGTTTTAACAATTGCATCACCACTAATGGATGCGGAAAAATCGTATGGTGACAGATCGAGGAGTGTCGGTGAAAGCACAATCATTTCGCTATTTAGTTCTGATAAAGATTCGTAAAGCTCGGATGGATTCAAATGATTATCGACCAGTCCTGTTAAATAGAATGTATCAAGCGACTGATAAAGAAAATAAAAGATGCCTTTAAAGTTATGAGCAATGGAAAGATATACCTGGCATCTAATTTCCTCAGGTGTAGGCATTCGGTAGAGATAAGGCGCAGAGACACACTGAAGAATTATCCAACTCGGAACATTTTTCTGAAGTGCAAAAGATTCTACTTCTTCCAATTTTGATATAAATGATCCAAAATCGCCAACAGACTGGTTTGTATTGCCTATGACATAATAGTCAATTAATAATAATTTTAGTCCTATTTCATCAAAAGTATAACTTGTTTGCGGATTGAAATGAAAACAACAGTAACTCAAATGCTCCGGATCATAATGTTCAGAAAGTCTATTGAGTTCCTTGAGGTCTTGCGCCTCCAGAAATTGTGGCTCATCAAACAAGTAATAACCTAACAAAGCTTCCGAAGAACCGATGAGACTTACAAGGTCTTCTACTCTACTTTTAATTAAATCTTCATCAAGCGGTTCAAAATAGACGGCATCATAGACTTCAAGTTGGAGATTGTAATCATTATAAAGTATCTTGAGATTATTAATCTCTGCGGCTGCAAGCATCTCAATCGCATTGTCATTAGAAAATTGGTTAGCAATAATAGTATTGAAATTATGTTGGGCAATATCATCGAAGGTTATATCATAGTACCCAGGATAATAAAACATCCCTAAACCATCGTGAAACCAAATTCCAACAGGGAAAAAATCAGGTGGTGTTGTCGAAGATTGATTGTAGCTATTTGTTGAATCAATTATAATATTTCCAGAGAAGGGAATATTATCGGTATCTGGCGTGCTTACATCAAAGACACACTTATAAGTACCATCAGAAAGCGGTAGTAGTGTATTCTTATCGATTCCATCCCACACTATTTTATGTACACCTACAGAGTAATTCTCATTATCAATTAATCGCTCGACAAAATTGTCTTCGTCATCGAGAATGTCCATTGTAATCGCCGCATCAGAATCGAGAAGAAAATAAATGTCTGTAGTGTCTCTGAAGTCATCATTATTCGGTGAGAATTTATCAGGATAAAATGAATAAAAAAGGAAATGAATATCATCGTAGAGAACTGAGCGTGTGAAATTTTGTGACCCTAAAGAAATGCGTAATAAAGCGACATTTTCAGGAGGTGTAATATTAAAATTGAACAACTGATACTCGGTTGATGCTTCAAAGGAGAAGGTATCAGAGAACACAATATCAGCGGAATAGTCAATTGCATCTACAGATACAATGCCATTGGTAATAGTCGATTGAGCTTTTGCCCAAAAGGATATGACATAAGTTTTGTTTGGTGTGGCAATACTAATATCCTGATAGAAAATGTCATTCGCATTAACAGCGATAGCGGAAGAACCAGTATGAGAATATGACCCGCTTGTGTCGTAGAAAGGACTACCAACAGGTTGCCAATCTTCAGGATAAGAAGGATTTTCCGAAGATACTGTTTCGAAACCGCCATTATCAAGAATTTCATCAATAAAGAATACATCGTCCTCGAACATCCACTCACATCGGTATCTTGTTCTATTCATTATTCTCACAGAGTATGCATCGGGAGGAGATAAGAAATTGAATAACGAGAGATTATAAACATCAGAAGTCAGCGATCTCCAGCTATTGGAACTATAACTGAGTTCACTGTTTATATACCAGTAAGCGGTAAATAAAGCTGTTTCATCGCTGGTGTCCCCTTTAGTATATGTTCCAAGAGTATAAGCCAAATTTCCTGAAGCGGAAATGTTCTGATAATAGAAATTATTGGCAGAAACTTTGGCAGCATTCGATCCAGAGTGCGCATCCGTACTATCGATATTCACGAATGGTCGACCAGATTTACTCCAATGTACAGGTTGGAAACTTCCGTTAAGCTCTTCGAATCCCCCATTTTCAATTTCATTTGAAAGAGAGGTTAATGACAGAAAAAGGGTAATTAACAAAACAAGTGATAACATCACAAGAAGTGCAATTATATAATTTCTCTTTTTCAATTTGTTAATCATTATATTTCTTCAAAAAACAAACACGAATAAAATAATATCTAACGATGATAATTTAATACAAAGTTCTCACAAAATGTAAAGTTTTATTATGTGGAGAGATAAAACATTCTATCGATGAAAAAGAGATATAAAAATAAAAAGAGGGTTTGTAAACAAACCCTCTTATATATGGAAATAAGGTAAATAATTATTCTTCAGGAATGATTGCGTTAGTTGGACAAACTTCCACACAAGCTCCACAATCCGTACACTTATCAGGATCGATGGTATAAATAGGGTCACCCTCACTTATCGCCTGAACAGGACATTCCGGTTCGCAAGTCCCACATGCTACACAATCATCGGTTATTTTATGAGTCATTAAGAGCTCACCTCCCTTATTAAAATTCAATACTAAATTGATGAGAGATAATACCTATGTCAACGGATAAACCACAAATTAAATATTCATATTTTTAAATTAGGCTTATATTATCAATTGTAATTCATTTCAAGTATTAATTTGATAAAAATTAAGCCATAATACGAATTTAACTAAAGGCTTAATTTTGGTTTTTTGTTTGTAATGCAGTATGAATATTCACTGCTATTTCTTTTGATATTCCCTTCACTTTTTGTAATTGCTCAATTGATGCTTTTTTTATGTTTCCCATTTCTTTGAAATGTTCTAATAGTGCCTTCTTTCGTTTTGCTCCAATACCTTTTATACTATCAAGAACGGATTGCATTGTCCCTCTTTTTCTTAATTTTCGATGAAAGGTAATTGCAAATCGATGTGCTTCATCCCGTATTCTTTTTAAAAGATGAAGAACAGGATCGCCTGGATGAAATGTTATCGGATTTTTTCTATGTGGAATAAAAACTCTTTCCTGTATTTTTTTTCTTCCACGAACCTTTCCTTTGGCAAGTGCTATGAGGCTCAGATTGCTCAATCCAAGATCTGTGATTATCCTTAGGGCAATATTTAATTGTCCTTTTCCACCATCCAGAATGATTAAATCAGGGAAGTCATTTTCTGATGCTCCTCTTTGGAGGCGTCTTTGCAGGACTTCTTCCATCATTGCATAATCGTCGGAACCCTGAACTGATTTTATCTTGTAGTGCCGATATAGTTTTTTATCTGCCCTACCATCAATGAATGTTACCATCGATCCTACAGGATATACTCCTTGAATATTGGATATGTCATAGCATTCGATTCTTCTCGGGATTCTATTAAGATGAAATCGCATCGCTACTTTTTCCAATAATTCGAAGTCGCTTTTTTCTTTTCTGATAGAATTCAACAGTAGTTCCTGAGCATTTTTGGTCACGAGATTCACCAGTTTCAATTTATCACCTTTCTGAGGAACAGTAATATCTACTTTTTTTGTGCGGATATCTCTTAGCCAGTTTGTTACTGTCTGGTGATCTTCTATATCCGTTCCGATAATGACTTCTTCAGGTACATAATTGTCCTGAGAATAATATTGTGTTAGAAATGAAGCGAGGAGATCTGTGATGTTCATACCTTGATCTTTAAAGATGAAGTGTTTGCTATCTTTAAGGATTCCATTTCGGATAAATATTATAAGGAATAAGATTTTATTAAATTCTCGATGATAAGAAATGACATCCTGATCGATCGAACTCATCGAATAAACCTTCTGTTTTTCCAATGACAACTCAATTGATTTAATCAAATCGCGTGTTTTTGATGCATCTTCGAATTGTAAGGCATCGGATTGCAACTTCATCCTTTCATTCAGAGTCTTCAGTAGCTCTTTGGTATTACCTTTAAGAAACATTATTGTCTCTTTTATGTAACGACCATACTCTTCCTTCGAAATGAGATTGCAACAGGGACCGCTGCATTTTTTTATCTGATAAAAGATACAAGGGCGTGAACGATTCTTAAAAGTTTTATCAGAACATCGCCTTAATGGGAAATAAATGCCTATGAACTTCAGCATTTCTCGTACTGAACTTGCAGACGAATAAGGTCCAAAATAAAGGGCATCATCTTTGGCAGGTCTACGCTTTCTAACAACTTCAACTTTCGGGAAATTATGTTTAATATTGATTTTCAGGCTAACATAAGTTTTATCGTCCTTGAGATTGATATTATATTTAGGCTGGTATTCTTTGATAAGAGTGTTTTCCAGCAGGAAAGCTTCCTTCTCTGTATCAGTAAGCATATATTCAATGTCGGCAATTTGTGGAACAAGAATATCGGTCATTAGACGATTGTCGGAAGATATGGAAAAGTAGGAACGGATGCGATTGCGCAAATTAATCGCCTTCCCAACATAAATGACATTACCGTTTTTATCCTTCATCAGATAAACACCGCAACTCTTCGGTATGCGATCAATCTTCTCAATATTATAAGAACTTTTTCCCATATCGTAAATTAATAATTTTTACCGAAATCATTAGATTTTGATTACATAATTATACTAATGTTTTTATAGAAGAGATTTCAAGATTGATTTTGGATGGATATAAAAAAGGGGACAAACGATATCCGTCTGTCCCCTTTTTTAAATATATTATTATTTTAGTGGGGAGAGGAGTTGTTTTGCTTCAATTTGGGGAGCATGGTAGTGCATCTCGGTAGCTTTGTCTAATGCGGATTGGGCAAAGGTTTTAGCTTTGTCGATCTCTTTCTGGGCAAGGTATGCACGGGCTAAGATTAGCTCCGCATCAGGTTCGTAGAATTTAAAACCTGTTCGGGAACAAATCTTTAAGACTTCGTTTGCATCCTGAATGGCAGGCTTATATTGTTTTAAGTCAAGATTTAATCTACCAGATTCAAGCAATGCCTCTATTTCAAGCTCGGGCATACCAATCTTCTTTGCAATCTCAAGGGCTTTCTGGAGATGAGCCTTTGCTTTAGAATGATTTCCCTTTATCCTTTCAATCGATGAAAGTGCTCGGTGGCATCTTGAGATGTTTTCTGGCGAATTTTCTTCTTGGCAAATCTTGAGATTTACCAGTGTAAGTTTCAATGCCTTATTAGGTTTTTGAGTTGAGAGGAGAAAATCAGTATAAAAAATCCCTGTTATACTGAAATCTTGGTGTCCAAATATCTTCCATGAAAGCTTATCTACCTGACGGAATAAATTATCTACATCTTCATTTTTGCCAAGGAGATGAAGTATCCAAGCAATATAGGCTTTTGAGTAAGCCACATCCTCATTGGATTTTGCTTTTTCTGACAGTTTAAGTGCCTTTTTTGCACTTTTAAGTCCAATATCAAGTCCACCCATGCGAAACTGAAGGTCTGCTAAGTTTTGATACCCAGCAGAGGCATTTTCCCAATCTTTTGATTCAATGTACATTTGAACTCCAATTAAAAACGGTTCTTCAGCTTCTTTCGGTCTACCTATATTAAGAAGTGCCAGTCCTGCTTCATTGAGTAACCAGCTTTGGAAACTCTTTTTACTTACTAGTGGTAACTGCGAAAGGTCACCTTTTGGGAAGAAGTTTTTAGCAAGAGACAAGTTGGTACTTTCAGCCCCAAGTATTTGTGTAATATAGTAATTTTCCCTTCTGTTTATCTTCTCCCAATAAACATCATAAAAC
>CAZYWQ010000096.1:7093-8322 GCA_964651675.1 uncultured Candidatus Sumerlaeota bacterium
TCGCTCTGGTGCATAAGTTCCGATGAATTGATAAATCCGCTTATGACATAATTTTTTATCTTTTTCATCAAATATAGATTCAAAATAGCCCTTAATTAATGGGTGGGTTGAATAGGTATTATCTGAGCCTTTTTGTATAAGTCTTCTATCACAGAGGTTATCTACCATTCGTTTGAAAGAGAATTCACTTATATCTATCAATGATTTGTTCATTTCGGTTTCCATCTTTACTCGAAATACACCTCCAAATTCTCTTTCACTTACTACAGTTCTAAATAAGGAAAATATTTTCATAAATGCCTTCTGTTCTTCATCGAGTTGTTTTGCATACCATAAAAGAATTCGGTGTGCTTTTCCACCTGCTTCCTTATCTGAGTGAAATGGTGGTATCTCTTTCACTTTTTTAATATTACCATCAAAATCCTGAACTAAGTATCGAGTGAGAAGAGTTAGGCTCAAAGCGTGACCGTCATATTCCTTGATAACCTTATCAATCGCATTCTGTTCGCCTTTGACTCCGACCTTTTTAAACAATGCTCTGGCATCCTCAAGCTCCAGGCGTTCTATTTCTTCATTTTTGTATGATGTGCCTTTATAATTTCTTATATCAGTTAAAGGATAACGGGTAGTAATCAGGCACAATCCCTTACCCTTTGTATCAGCTAAGAATCTTAGCAGTTCAGTGATTTCTCTATGAGACATACTACCAAATTCTTCTCCGCTTTCCTCACCTTTCTGCATCTGCTCCAGACCATCAAGAATGATAAGGTACTCTCCCTCCTGTAGAAAGTCCTTAATCTTATCTGCCTTCTGCCAGGTGCTTTTTACTTCACTTAAGTCGATTCTGTCTCTGGCAAGATATGCGAGGAGAGAATCGAGGAAGTTATCGATAAAGGCATTTCGATAGAATCCCCACCAGAAGATACTATCAGGCTGGATGTTGTTTTCGCAAAGGGTATCATACCATTTTCTGACTAAAGCAGATTTCCCTACACCACCCATACCAATCAATGCTCCGATTCGGACATCCGAGTCTTTATACCATTTAGCTATTGTTTCAAGTATATCCTTCCGTCCAACAAAGTTCGGCTCAGGCGGTGTCTGGTTGTGAAGGCTGGGGGGTAAAGAAACCTTTCCTTCTGGAGATCTAATGATCATATTCCAAAGTCTTTCCTTTAGCTCAACTGAATTCTTAAATCTGTCTATCCAATTATCTCTGGGCTGATGAA
>CAZYWQ010000097.1:0-2409 GCA_964651675.1 uncultured Candidatus Sumerlaeota bacterium
AATCTATGGTGCTTGTAGAACAGGTCATCTTGACTATGAAAAATAGTTTTTCCAGATTGTTTAATCGAAGATTATCACTATGTTTGGAATCTCCACCAAACCAAATTCTTTCATCAGCCCAGATGTTTGGTGCACCGTGTCCATAAAATTCGGCAAACAATACGCCTTTATCGAACATCTCTCTGATAGCATTATTGCATTCAGGACTGACTTTGTTTTTATCTCTCAGGAATCCCAATTTTTCTTTTGGCACATAAAAATTATCTTCAAAGTGAAATTCACCAAGATAAATTCTGTCACTTATAAACGATGGTGGTGTTTTCTCTATAATCTTATCACAAATTGTATCAAAGCCCTGTGAATCATCGGCTATATATCCGAATGTTCTGTTCCAATCGTCAAATTTATTATTTTGCTCATAGCGAATTATTTTTTCGACCACATTCTTGGCGTCTTCTTTATTGTTAACCGAAATCCTTCCTATCTCCATCTCGGGCAGTGAGTCGTTTCCTATGATATTCACGAACCATAAATCACAGGCAAAATTCTCTATAGAATGGACTTTTGAATAGGTTGGGACATAATTAATGATTCCATTTCGGTATTCACCAAGATAATCCCAGGTAGCATCACCGATTAATAGAACATATTTGAGGCTTGGTTCAGACCAATTTTTCATTGCACAACTCAAGAAACTCTTAATCGCTTCTGGAGAGAATATCCCGTAATTGAACTCATCATATATATCTTCGATGTTAACGACTTTGGTAATAATGCCCTTATTGTTTTTGAATTCTCCTAACTTTTTGGCAGGTTCTTCGAATAAAGGATGATAAATGATTACCAGTTCCGCTTTGTTTTCGGTGTTTCTTAGATTAGATGGAACATCTGTCTGAATCTTGGGTTCAGGGATACTATCCAATGCAGAAAGAACTAATTTTTTAATTCCCAAATTCTTAATCGTAAAGGAAAAACCGTTATCAGCTAATTGAAAATTCAGGAAAGTTGGCTTTAGTTTGTTTGTTATATCGAATCCTACGAAATTCACGCCTTCAGGAATCTTGAATGTGAATTTTGATATGTCCTTATCGGTTTCCTTGTTGTGTAAGAAACTGAAATACTCCCTTTCCAGACTCAAATTCCTTTTGTAAGTGATTTTAAAACTATCGAGATATAGCTCAGGAAACGAATCTTTACTTTCCTGGTTCTTGTTATTTTTATTATTTGTGTTAGATTTAGTTGTCTCAGTCGGTTCCGTTATTTTTTTCTCTATAATTCTAAGAGTTATTTCGTTATCCTTTTTCTTTAAAACATTGGTCGGAATATCAAATTGTTCCCTGAAGGATTTTAATTTGTTTAAGATAATTTCCTTTGTGAATGAACCATTAATTGTCGCTTCGATCTGGTATTTGTTGTTCAAGCCTTTAGATCCATTATAAAAAGAGAGTGAAATATTCCCTTTAGGATTTGAATCAAGCAACTCGGGAAGATCGAACATCTTTGTCAATTGCTCATCTTCATTAATCTTTTCCCAATACCATATTACCTTCTGACCATCTAATATTTTCCCTTCTAACACACTGTCTTTATCTTCTTCGAAGTTTATTTCATACTCTACCGAGTTAACATTATTTATATCTTTTTCATCGATAGAGATTTGTTCTTGTCTTTCAATACGCTCTTTATTTTCGTCCTTGAAGACAGATATCCAATAGATATTATGCCTTGAATAAAGTGTGGATTCGGGATAAGCATAGAAAATTATATAGTCCTCTTTATCAAAGATGCCATCTCCCTTGAAATCAATCACATAAATCGGGATTTCTTTATTCTTATTATAAATATGAATATCATCATTGAGGCAATTCCTCATCAGGAGTGATTTGAGGAATGCTTCACCTTTGATTTTAATAAGACCTTCTTGTGTTATATCTATCTTCAGCCATTTGCCCTTTTTCTCATAATATTTATCGAAGGAAGATTGATAGTTATCGATGTAGGGAGGATTATTGTCATAGTAGCTTATAATACTCTCTTTATTGGCGACTGAATGAGTTAACAAATTAATAAAATATTCCTTCTCGAGTCCAAGTCCTTTATTCTTATCGAAGTCTTGAAAAGGTTGATCAAAGAGTAATTTCCCCTCGATCGACATAATTCTATACGATTCTTTACCACCATAAAGAGGCAGCTTGTTATTTATCTTTAAAAGGGTTAATTTGGAATTTCGTACATAACCTAAATCGGAAACTCGAACAATCGTGGTTGGATCAAGCTTTTCTTTAATCTTAGGATAACTTTCGATGTTATCTTTGGTGACAAATTCATCCGTCGGTTCATTGTTTTGTAGAATTCCGATTTTATAATTAGTGATTTCCGGAGTAATTTCTGTTCTGGGCGGAATTACGA
>CAZYWQ010000097.1:2419-8279 GCA_964651675.1 uncultured Candidatus Sumerlaeota bacterium
GGTCTGGAAGTTCTTCAAATCTTCCCAATTACATTTAAATGAGATGTAAGAATCGGTTGATTCGATGATTTGAACATCTATAGATTCCTGGTTATACGACCAAACAAGTGATGAAACAAAAATGCAGATGTATATTATTATTAATAATCGAATATTTTTAACAAACATATATGTTCAACAACCTTTTTTATTGAATTATGATGCGGCTGGCACACCTAAATGACATTTTGTATGGTAAAGCTGATGAAAAGCTTCTAACAATTAATGAGTATCTACCATCTTAGACTATATATAAGAACCAAAAGTTTATGTATAAATTTTGCGCTTTACATAAGAACCGAAAGAAATGTCAAAAATGCTTTTTCATAATCGTCTCTAACGAACTTGACCACACGATTATTTACAATCTCCAAATCCTGTCTTCTCTTTAATTGATTAATATTGTCGAATCTATTATAAATAATCTCAAATTTGATAGGTGATTTTAATTTAAAAGGTTTTATTTTATCTTTATTTTTTAGAGCCTTTAAAGCTGTTTCCTCCAATAGTTTTTGGGACTGTTTTGGATGCAAATTCAACGCACAAAATTGACCCAATCCTTCTTTTACAGTAACTGTATAAATGTCAGGGATAAGATCCTTAGCCTCTTTTGTCACTTTATCATCACCTGATACAAGAACCAATGGAATTCCAAAATGCCCAGCTAATGCGGCATTAATTCCTGTTTCACCCATCGCTATTCCGTTTACTTTCACCTCGAAGAGAGCTCCTGTGTAAGTATGATTCAAAACAGCTTCATCAGAGCCTCTTCGGGCATGATAACCGACAAAAATAGCAGCATCAAATCCACGATAGATTCCTTCCATCATACTATATAACTTATGGTCACCTGAGATAAATTTTCCTCTTTCATCAAGTTTGTCCAGCAATAGATTGGACATCGAACCGTGCGAATCATTAATTACGACTTCTCCAGCTCCTGCATTAAAAGCGCCTCTTATCACAGCATTCACTTCTTCTGCCATATACAAACGATAGTGATTATATTCACTTTTTTCCTTATTCACCTGTTCCCATTTTGTAACTCCCGTAATTCCTTCCATATCACAAGAGATAAATACCTTCATTATTCCCTCCTCATTCTATGAGTAAGTTTAATTGTATTAGAAATCATAATGATTTATTTTTCTTTCAGTACCCAATCGTACGGTATGTCATTATCGTAAGGATCTATTCTATACTCATCAGGATTTTCTCTATTGTATGGTTCTGTAGGGATATTGACTACCATAGCTTCTGTCTGACTGATGCATTTAAAACCGTGAGCAACACCTACTGGAATTTGTAAAAGTATTGGATTGAAATCGCCCATAAAAAACTCGTTAATTTCACCTTTCGTCGGTGAGTCCTCTCTTCTATCATATAATACGACCTTCATCATTCCTTTAACGACAACAAAATTATCGGTCTGTTTTTTATGATAATGCCAACCCTTTACAACACCGGGATATGCTGTTGTATAATAAACCTGACCAAATTTGATAAACAAATCATCATCACATCTGAGTATTTCTGCCACCCTACCTCTCTCATCAGGAATTATCTTTAATTGCTTTATTTTAACCTTGTCGATTAGCTTCATTTTAATCACCTGAAAATAAAATTCTAAATCAAATTAGAATAATAAACAAATATATCAAGGATTAAATAGCACATTTTCAACAAAAAAACCGCTTTAGGTTTTTATAACCCAACTATTAATTTGTGTAGTCTCAATAACATTTCCCCTATTATAATAGCTACTTTTTCCCTTATTAATCCTAAAGATATAGCTTTTAGTGACGATATAATAAAAGACAGGGATAACTGTACATTATAGTAAGTTTCAAGTGTAAATGCTTTATAGATTCAAAAAAATAAAGGATATTTTGAGTATTTATGTTAAGGAATTAAGAGTGGAAAAAAGGGCTGATCAGGATAGATCTTCTTCGAATTTGAGCCATCTTAATCATAACATTGTAACAGCAATTAAAAGAAAGAAAATGTATCATAGGATCAATGACCATCTTAAGAAAATAATTGATAATACACGAAGAACGAGAAAAACTTTTTAGAACCAAATAAATTATCAGGGTTGCTATAATGAATGGTGATAGAAAAAAAATACTGATTGCAGATGATGACAAAGAAATTCGTTCTTTACTACAGGAGATTTTGTCAGATGAAGGGTATGATGCGCAGGTTGCATCGGATGGAATAAAAGCGATCGAAGCTATAAAAAATGGTGATTTTGATATCGTAATAACCGACCTTATTATGCCTGGAGCAGATGGATTAGAGGTTCTGAAACAGTCACAATCTAAAAATAAAGATACTCTTGTTCTTATTATTACGGGCTTTGCGACGATAGAATCAACTATCGAAGCGGCAAAATCAGGAGCTTATGATTATTTAACCAAACCTTTTCTTATTGAAGAAATTAAATTGCTCGTAAGGAAAGGATTTGAATTCCTATTCTTTAAAAGAAAATGTCAGGAACTCGAACAAAATATTAAAAAAATTGAGAGCGAGAGAGATACTTTAAAGAGGGAAATAACTGTTCTTAAGGGCGAAGTTTCAAAAGCCAGGGAATTAGGCGAACTCAGTCCGAAACCTACTGAAATCTCTCTTCCATCAAACATAAAAAGAATGTCTGATGTCTCACAAGCGTATTTAAAAAATTTCTATGCACGAAAAGAAAAAATAATAAAGGAATTGGAGCAACTGGGGAATATGTGGTTGAATGGTAATATCAGCGATGAGGAATTTAAATCGAAAAGGGAAAAAATTCTGTCCGCAGCAAGTTAGTATAAGAAGGAAATTATGGAAAGTGCAAAAATACTGATTGTTGATGATGACAAACCCATCAGGGATACCCTTATAGAAATAGTCGAGACACTTGGTTACGAGGCTGAAGGGGCAACTGATGGCGATGAGGCGCTTGAATTAATTCAGAAGACAAATTATGATGTGGTGATAACAGACATAACGATGCCCAAAATGAGTGGGCTGGAACTCCTTAAAAATATAAAGAGGTTCGATGAGAATATCCCAGTTATTATCATCACAGGATTTCCTTCTATCGATATCGCCATCGATGCGATGAAAAGAGGAGCATCGGATTTTATAACGAAACCTTTTCGGTTGGAAGTAATAGAAAACAATATCAAGCGTGTTATCGAAGCAAGAAAACTTCAATTGGAAAATGCTCGTTTATATGCCGAAGTTAATCAAAAACAGACTATCGAACGCTTGAACAAACAACTCAATCAAAAGGTAAAGGAACTTTCGGCGTTATATAAAATCTCCGAAACAATGAATCGACAGGATAATAACGAGCACCTATTTCAGACATTAGTGACTCTTTCTGGTGAACTTACTGGAGCTGGGAAAATTTCTTTAATGTTGTACGACAAAGAGCAAAAAGAACTGCTCATTAAGACTGCAAAAGGACTCCCTCGAAGTATTATCAAAAACTCTGTGGTAAGATATGGTGAATCCATTTCAGGTAAGGTGGCAGAAAAAAAGAAACAAATCTGTATCCTGAAAACTGACTTAATGCCCGGAAGAGTAATTCCTCCCGGATGTGAAAACATCAAAGGTTCCTTTTTAAGTGTCCCGATTATTATCAATAACGAAATATTTGGTGTCTTGAATTTAACAGATAAACTTGATGGCTCTGATTTCGGTAAAAATGATGAGTTTTTAATCCTTACACTTGCGCAAAAGGCAGCTATTAAAATTGAGAACAATGCCTTGTACGAAAGCTTGTATGCTAATTTGCTCGATACTCTTAAATCACTTGTAACTATAATTGAAGCAAAAGACCTTTATACTCAACAACACTCTTCTCGCGTAACAACCTATGCAATAAAATTTGCTGAGGAGATGAAGTGTTCCGAAGAAGAGCTCGAAATACTTAGTTTTGCTGGGTATCTGCATGATATTGGTAAAATAGGTATCAGCGATAGTATACTTACAAAAACAGGCAAATTAACACCATCCGAATATGAAGCTATTAAGCTTCATCCTGTAATTGGTGATCACATAGTCGAACCATTGGGTCTGCTCAAGACCGAAAGAGAAATAATTCGCTATCATCACGAAAGACCAGATGGTAAGGGTTATCCAGAAGGATTGGTTGGAGATGAAATTCCGCTTTTAGCACGAATAGTCGCTGTGGCAGATGCCTTTGACGCTATGACTTCGACACGCTCATACAGAGATTCATTAGATTTAGAATATGCAATCGAAGAGCTTAGAAGGTATTCTGGAAAAATGTTCGATGCGGATGTGGTTAAAGCAGCATTGAGTTATATCAGTCGAATGGGGAATATCGCTGTTCATGTCGGTTAATAACCTCCCTGAGTCCAACAATAATGTAGTGAAGGTTTTTAGACCTGTCATTATCAAAACGTATCTAAAGATGCTCACTACATTTTTATTAATCCTGCTATTTAAATGAACGAAAAACTTCTGGTAAGTAATGCAAAATATTAGTTGGAATCATAGCGATTTCTGTCAAATCTTTTGCTGCATAATCCCCGGCAAGTCCGTGAATATATACTCCGCATACTGCCGAATCGAATGGTGTAAATCCTTGTGTTAATAGACCTCCAATAATGCCTGTTAAGACATCCCCAGAACCTCCTTTTGCCATTCCCGGATTCCCTGTATCATTTACATAGACGGTTCCATCAGGTGATGCGATTACTGTTCGGAATCCTTTCAGGACTATGTAAAAACCTGTATCTCTCGCAACTTCTGTGGCTATTCCGATTCTATTGGATTGAATTTCATTCACATCTTTATTGATCAACCGAGAAAGTTCTTTGGGATGTGGGGTTAAAATAGTAGCTGATTGTCTGGGAGAGGATTTCGATATGGTTTTTAAATCCAATGCGTTGATACCATCTGCATCGATGACCATCGGCTTGTCTATTTCAAGAAAAACCTTTTTTACCAACTTCACAGTATCGGGATGAGTGGATAATCCTGGTCCGACAATTAATGCCTTTACTTTTTCAGAGAAGCTATTGATTTCTTTGAAGCTGCTTACAGAGATAGTCTGTTCGGATGTCTCATAAAGCGGCAATGTCATAGCTTCCGTTAATTTTACTTCGAGAATATGATTTAATGATTTAGGGATTCCGACAGTCACAAGACCAGTACCCGTTTTCAATGCGGCTTGTGCTGCTAAAACGGATGCACCCGTTAATCCTCTCGAACCACTTAGTAATAATAAATGACCATAGTCTCCCTTATGCGAAGCTCTATCTCTCTTTTTAAAAAACGATGAAATATAATAATGTGTTGAGAGATTTATATTGTACTCAGATTTCTTAAACAAATCTTCGGGAAATCCAATATCGGCGACAACAATATCACCTGTTACTTTATAAGCATAGTTGGAGTATAAACCAATCTTTGGACTGCCCATTGTTACGGTCAGATCCGCTTTTATACAGGCTCCGTCCCATTTTCCCGTGTCACTTTGTAATCCCGATGGTATATCTACAGCCACCACAGGTTTCTCACTTTTGTTTATAGCCTCAATCACGGTTTTATAAAGTCCGCCAACCTCGCCTTCAATTCCTGTGCCTAACAGTGCATCTACAATACAGGAAGAACTTGCTAATTTTTCGGGTAGTCCATCTATCAAATTAGGTTCGTTATGAAGATTTATCTTCAGGATATGTTCTGGGATTAATTCATATTTCGTCTTTGCATCATCTTGAATGGCATTAGTATCTGCAGCGACAAACACAACCACATCTACTCCTCTTTCCGATAAAAGTCTTGCCACAACAGAGCCATCTCC
>CAZYWQ010000098.1:0-8264 GCA_964651675.1 uncultured Candidatus Sumerlaeota bacterium
GGTCTTCCCATCTTTATCCGTTTCTGATATGTATTTTCCATTAACACTTACTGCGGAAGAGATTTTTTTGATTGTTGATGAAGGACTGATAGTTTTACTAATCTTTTTTGAGACAATATAATTCTTTAATGTCATATTTTGAACGGAACTATTGGGTGTAACAGTTGTTTGTTCTGCTAAGGATGTATCGGGCAGATTCGATTGAGTTCCTGCAATGCCTTTTGCCTTCAGTAAACTGTTTGATGTTTGCCCTTGTATTGTTTGTTCTGAAACAATTGCTTTATCATCGTCACTATAAGTTTCGCTTTCTGTTTCTATTTTTGTGAATGTGATGTCTGCAGATACTTTAACAATAACGTTTTCTCTACCGACCATTTTCCCGAGCATATTAGTTATTTTTTTCTCTAAATTTCTTTCGAAATTGCTTTTATATGTTTCTTCATCATCTATTACGGGTTCCTGACCATCTTTCTTTTCTCTGCTAAGCAAATTTCCCGTATTATCAACAATTGTAACATTCCCAGGCTTTAATTCTGGTACACTACCAGCTACTAAAAACCGTATTGATTTTATGTTAGCTTGAGAAAGTGATTGATTGGGAAATAACTGTAAATGAACAGAAGCAGTTACGGGGACTTCTTCACCGACAAAGATGGTATCTGTAGGTATTGCGATATGAACTCTTGCATTTTCGACACCATCAATTTGTCTCACAGTTCTTGAGAGTTCACCTTCTAAGGCTCTTCTATATTGGATTTGCCTTTCGGTATCGGTGAGAGTTATCCCAGTGCCAACGGTTCCATAAAGGTCGGTAAATCCGGGTTGAGCACTGATCGATGGCAATCCTTTGCCTGCGATTTCTAATCGTACCTGATAGACATTGTGTTTCTTCTTGTTTAATTTAATTGTGCCACCAGCAGTTACTTGGTAGTCGTATCCTTGAGCATCTAATTCTTTAACGATTGAAGCGGCATCATCGGAGGATAGTCCACCATATAATATGACATAATTGGCTTTATTCGCCATTATTCCGAGACTTATGCCTAATCCAATAAATAATAGGAATAAAAACCAAAATCCCATTTTTTTGCCGGGTGGTAGTGATACATATAGGTTTCTGAGTTGAATGAAGAGTTTTCCCAAAAATGCCATAATTATTCCCTTGCTAAAATGATTTTGAAATTCGATTTTTGGTTGTATTAAGCAATCTCTGTGCCACTTGTTTTTTTGTAAGAATTAATTTATTTATCGGATTTGTAATGCCCATTACTGTTTTGCTATCCTCAATTATATCAAGAGTTTATAATGATGAGATTAAGGGAGATATAAAGATGTGTGTTTATAGTTGATGATTAGTGTGAGCGTCAAAATATTGTATTTTTGGCTATTTCGGAGATTTAAAATATAGTAATTTTTGTCAACTTGTTTGAGTGAATGGATTAACTTAGACTGATATGAATTTGCAGTTAAGATTATACCTGCATTCTCATAATTTCTTGGTAGGCTTCAAGGATTTTGTTTCGGACTTTCATCATCATTTTGAAAGAGATGTCAGCCTTTTCAATCGCTATCATAGTGTTGTGTATGTCATTGGTTTCACCAGTGGCAAGATTCTTGATAGCAGTTTCGGCTTCTTTTTGTAATTTATTGACTTCGTTAATTGATTCTTTTAAGGTCTCTGTAAAGGTTTTACCTTCTTCTGTTACACCAGGTTTTTCTAATTTTTTCGGTTGAATGGTATCTATGGGCTTAATTGACTTCAGGTAATTTTCTAATGTAATATCTTTCATAGTCAAACCTCTTTAGTAATGAAATTAATAATTAACTAATAATGTCCATTGCTTGAAGTGCCATATTTTTAGCTGACCTAACGATAGCAAGATTTGCTTCGAACGACCTTGTTGCTGATATCATATTTACCATTTCTTCGGTCAGACTGATATTGGGATAGGCTACAAAGCCTTCTTCGTTTGCATCTGGATGAGATGGATCATATTCGTATCGTGGCTCTGAACTGTCTTCGATAATATTGACAGTGTCAACTTTGTATAATGGTTCGGTAAGAAATCCTTTGAATGTATCGTCGAATGAACTTAATGGCTGTGCTTCGAATACAACATCTTTCCTTTTGTAAGGACCACCTGCCGGAGTTTTTGTTGTTCTTAAATTGGCTAAATTGGATGAAATGACACCCATTCTTGTTCTTTGTGCACTCATTCCTGATGCTGCAATATCTATTGAATTAATCAAATCCATTATGGGTTTCCTCCTTCATTGATTGCTTCTTTTAAATGTGCAAACCTGTTGCGAATGAGCTTGGCAACAATATTGTATTGAAGAGCATTATTGCTCATTTTACCGAATTCTTCATCTATATCGACTGTATTCAGGTCATTACTTAAATTTGATTCAGAATCGATTTCAATGACTGGTGCGATTTTACCGTGAATTTTGATACCTTCGAGATGTCTGGAGTCTATTGTTTCGATTTCCATAGCGGATTGTTGCTTAAGTGTTTCCTTAAGGGTTTGTTCGAAGTTTAAATCGGCTGATTTATAATTTGGAGTATCGTAGTTGGCGATGTTTGATGCGATAATACTGTGTTTTGCTGCTCTGACATCGAGTACTTTTTCTAACAAATCGATTGTCTTGAACATTTCAACACTCATAGTCTTACCTTTTTCTATTTTTTTGTTTTCATTTATAAGCAAAAGATATACCACTAAATGGTTTTAATGATAATAAATTGCTATACACCTTAACTTGTTTAGAATGAGTGGTTTATAAATGCGGTTATTTGCTTGAGTTTTAGATTATTAATCAAAGGAATTAGGTAATAGGAAAATTTTTCCTGAATCATTGAGCGATTTTTTGACAGGATTCGATGAGTTTTAAAAGATTGATTGGTTTTATTGCTATATCAACTAGTGGTAAATTAAAGGATTCCTTTATTGAAATACTTGCTCCGCAGAAAATAATTAATTTGTATATTTTACCTGTGAAGGACATATACTTTATCATGTTGTCAGGGAAATTAATTATTGTTTTATTAATCATCAAATTATCTTTAAAGAGTAGGATATATATCTATTCTTAATATTAATAACTAACAGCACTCCTCAACATCGAAAAGTACTTAGCATCCATTTCTCTATCTAATTCAATTATCCTATATTTTGTTCACCACCACCAGATTCGAAATGACCATGGTATTCCTTTTTACCAGCACTCTGATCAACCACTTTTCCAGTACTTTCATCGAGCTCCTGCTTAGTTTGTTGATCTGGTGCGATAATTAAGGTTCCCTTTTCCTCGATGTGCGCCTTGAATTTGATATTCTGAATGGTGATTATTTCTTGGCGGACAAACCTTAACTCGTTAATAGTGACTGACATCTTACGAACAAGTGAGCCAATCCAAAAGGTTCCTGCTACACCTGCTAAAGAGATTGTAACTTCGGAGAGTGCCACTTTTGCCACGATACCTACGACGAACGTAGAAATTGTAATTATTGATACAACCAGAGATATCCATTCTACTAGACCAAGGGATTTCTCTTCTTTTATCTCGTCTGTCTTCTTTTCATTTGTCATGATTGTTTATCCTTTCTTGTTAACTAAGTGTTTTTAGTTTATCTGGATTCTTAGAGTAAGGCAGAAAGAATATCAAGTAGAATGAATTCTGCACTTGATATTGTCGCTTATCCAATTTTACTTCTATAAATCTTCCCAAGTATTGGAATAGAACGAATTTTTTCTTCAAGAAACATGGGTTTGAATTTTCTGACCACCTTATTTGCAAAGTCATTAGGATTGAAGTTGCCATTCATATAGCTACTATGTGCCATATTAATTAGTTCAGAAAAAAATTCATTATATGAGATACTTCTCCCATATTCGATTTCTTGCAGAGAAATACTTTTTATGTTTACAAACTCATAATCTATTTCGTTTATACTTTGAAGTGTAAATAGAATAATCTTTGGTAAATCATGTTGTGAAATGCCTGCTTTTTTTAGTGATTCAAAAAAGGAATATCGCTCTTCATGATGCTTAAGTGGAAACTCGGGACCGAAAGGATCGTCATACATAGATTGGGGAGGCTTAACTGGCGCAAAAATTTGAAGTGGTAGGCTACTGGACGTATCTAAATCATAATAGTGCTTCTTAAGAAAGTCAATAATTCCACTATTCATCTCTTGTAGCAAAATCATTATAAATTGAGTTTTATCAAGGGAAATGTTTGATTTTTTGAGTCCTTCAATTATTTTATCAAACCAAATAGAAGTATATGAATAATACCACATTGTAACCTCCTTTTTACATCTGACATGCTATTAATGTGCAACTTATTAGCTTTTATTCATAACGGATTATTAGAGTTGTTCAATTATTCGTCTGTCATTTTTCTTTCTTTGATTCCTCGAATTTTCTTAATAAGTCAGTGAGATGTGATTCTAGTTGTACTGCTGATGCATAAAGAATTATTGGGAAATTCTGAATATCGAAATGAATTGGTGTTCCTTTACGAGCCATCAGAATAGCAGTTTTGTTGAAAGCATGAGCGTAGCCAAGTTCATAGTAGACATTCGGACGCTCGTGAGTAAGGTCTGCAACAATGTATTCTGCACACCTTATACTTCCGAGAATCTTGTCTGTAATTTGCCCTGTGAATGCAATCTCGTCTACTCTTTCAGCTCGTAGTCCTAAACTGTTTGCAGAGCGCTTTATAGCAGCTAGTGTGTCCTCAAGTAAAAGATCATCTGATTTCATTGCCATAAGTATGAACAGGTAGTCATTTTGTGGAATACCACCAAGTTTTTCGGCTTGCTGCCTTACTGCTCGGCGTATTTGTAAAACCGTGTGTGCGATATCAGATAATCCGTGGCGTATTTCGGAATATTTCTTTGAATTAGTTGAGTTTTGCTCTGTTTCAATAATTCGGATTAGCTGATCCAACATTTGTCCCGAACGTGTGTCGAACTTATTGATGATAACATGATCGAAGAGTTCGCTTCGGTCGACAAATGTTTGGTTCAAAATGTGGATCTTCTGAATACGAAGATTAACCTCATCATCAGAAATGTTACGAGCTCTTTGTATAGATAGCAGAGTATTTCGCGGTGCGTCAAATCGAAGAAAGATCACGCGAACGCGGTGTCCATAGTTTTGTTTGATATCTTCGATTGTTTTGATATCGTTGCAAATAATGATATGATGTTTACCCTGTATTATAGATTCATCAATTTGTTTTTTCTGGATCCCGTATTTATGACCGTACTGAGCATAGATATAATCATAATCGTCAGCAAGTATCTCTGGTAAACATTTAATTTCAACTCCGTCATATTGTCTGGATTGACGGTCTGTACCTTTGCAATGGATTGATACTGTTGTGCCCATGGACTCAATCTCACGTATCAATGTTGACTTACCTGATCCTGATGCTCCGAAGATTATTAGTATTAAAGGTGTTGATTCATTTGATATCATTTTTTCTCACAGTCTAACAATGATTACATAGCCTGTATGAAATATTAAACATAGAATCACTTTTTGTATATAATAAGTGAGAGTAATTTCTTATTGAGCATTGTAACTTTTATCAAATTGGCTCTTTTCTCAATTTTTTCGGATTCCTTATATAAGGATTGACTATATAAATATTTGACTCAAAGTCAATGAAAAATATTTTTTTTAACTGCTTAGGGCTTTAATAAAAATTTGTATTTTTTATTTGGTGTTGGCTTGCTTTTAGTTATATATTGTGAAATTTTTTATTGTAAAGATAATGGTTGAATCGTATTTATATTTAATATTAATATTTTTATAAATAATTTTATCTCAAAAAATGTATTATTTTCAAATTTCCTGTTTTTGATGGGGAAATTCAAGATTTTAATTGATTGTTATAGACTTTTAAAAATAAATATTTCTAAGTTTGTTACAAAGATATTTTTTTATCTTAAGGTATTTGATTTGGATTATAATATTACACTTTTACAAGAGTTCGATTGAAGGATTGCATTGATCCCTATTGTTTATGGAATCGTACACTTATTATGGAGTTCGAAACCACTCAAATTCCAATGTTGGAAAGTTACCTGAGGCGAGATCTGAATATGTGGCGGGTTGTATACTCTTGATTTTCACTAAAAAATATTCCCCACTGTTTGTTTTCACCCAGAATGCTAATCCTTCTTTGTCTTTTGTGAGTGGTTCGATTGCAATTGCAGAATCTTCATTTTCTAAAGGAGGTTTGAGTTTGATTAACTCCTTCCACGATTTATAGCCTATTGGGAAAATGTAACCAGGAACATCATAGTGTCCGAGAAGTATTCCTTCGGAGCAATCGTCTGAATCAAAGTAATATACAATATCTATTTGATCGGGTTCTGGAGGTGCTGTCAGCACACCTGCTGTGAATGAGTAAAATCCGATGAAGCTTTCTGCTTCGTAGGGATCTTTACATTGTAGCGTAACAGTCTGTAGTTTAGGTATGGAAGCGCATCCAATCCAGATTAAGCACATACATATAATCAGTGTTTTTTTCATATCATAAGTTCTCTAAATTATTGAATATACACCAAATTTTTGTGTGGTTTTCATTGCTATCATTATAGCTAGTATATTGACTGGAACCTGGAATATCCATAATGCTACTACATTACCGACATCTGTTACATACCCTTGAGTGCAATAGTGTAATGGCACAAAAATGATAGGATTCCAAATCAGTGAGCAAATGAAGGCGAGTATAAATTCGGATGAGTTCTGGAGATGCATTTTTTTAAATGAAAAGATGTACAATAGCCAGTTCCAGATGAGGAAAAGGAGAATCGATAAAAGAGCAGCTACGGGAAGTTGAATGACTATTTGATTAATGGGTTTCAGAAAATTGTAAACTACAAAGCCTACAAATACGCCAGTGAAGTTTGTAAAAAAGAGCACAAATCCGTGCAAAAGAACACGAAATATTTTCATAGACTTTGTCTCCTTTTTGTATAAGAAGTTAGACAGATTTCTTATCAGGCATTTTAAGTTTTAGCAAATCAATTTTTTTTATTTTTACGAATTGTCCTCTATTATATATAACTTTCTCTATATCAGATGAGTCAGAAATTATGTTGCAAGAGATTACAATACAACCAGCTAAAATCGATGAGAAGCCAATCATTGGACAAATGCTTGAGTTATATCTATACGATTTTTCGGAGTTCAGCGGACAGGAACTCGATGAGCAAGGACGATATGGATATGCTTACCTCGATTATTATTGGACAGAGACTGGTCGTTATCCATTTCTTGCTCGTGTTAATTCGCATTTGGCGGGTTTTTCTCTTGTTAGGGAAGTTTTTGAAGATGGCGTTTCCATATATACCGTTGCTGAATTTTTTATTTTACGGAAGTACCGCAGTCATAATTATGGCAGAAAGATGGCGTATGATATTTTTAATAGATTTAAGGGGAAATGGTGTGTGGAGACATTTGCAAATAATGAACCAGCTAAGGTTTTTTGGCGTAAAGTAATCAGCGATTATACTGATGGACATTTTGCGGAACAGACAACTGTTTTTAAGGATGATGGTATTGAACGGATTATTTGGTCATTTGAAAGGAGTTAATTAAAATGAAAACAATGTTTAAACTCTCATTTTTATTGTTTATAATGTTAGTGTGTATAGCGAATGTATTTTCAAAAAATACCAAAGAGGAAAATCATACAAATGGTAACTATTCGTATTTTGTAGGTTTCCCAGATGATTATTTTAATGGTTGCATAGTTCCTATGGAACAGATTGCTAAGGTTATAGATGCACAATATTTGAGTCTAGTGGATATGCATAATGGAATTAAGCCCTATGATAAAGTCAGAGTCGAATACAGGTCTGATGCCTATGGTGCTACATTGGTGGATGGCTTTATGATTGGGGATTCTACGCGACCGGATAAAAATTCGGGTCATCCACGATGGGAAGTAGTGGGACATGAGCAGGGACATAATTTTTTTGGTGGCACCAGTGGATTCTATGGGAAATTAGCCTTTCCTCATCCGTTTCTTCAAGAAAGTTTAGCTGTATTAAGTTCTTTTTATACTTATCATCATATTGCAAGTAATAGAGAGAAATTTGGTATATCATTAAAGACTATGAAGAGTCTTGATTTTGATTATGGTAATGGGAAGAAATACCAGAAAGATATGTATGAGAAATACATTCGTGAAGGGAAAAAATTTAGTGTCACGAATGTGCTTCCGAGCCAGGG
>CAZYWQ010000099.1:0-2182 GCA_964651675.1 uncultured Candidatus Sumerlaeota bacterium
GCTTTGGTTTCAATAGTGGGTGTGGGAGTAATTTCCACAGTCATAGTTGCTCGACAAATGGCTGAATATGATAAACAGCGAATTGCTGCTGTTTCAGTAGCTCGTAGATATTTAGAAGAGCGTACTCGCCGAGATCTTTTCCCAACATTGAGTCCAGTTAATGATATTACGATTGATAATTTTAATACGCCTGAGACTGCTGATGACTTGATGGCTACTGTCGATTTGCGGATTTTTGAGATTAATCCGGATGGATCGCGAGGAAGTGAATTAACATCTTCTCCAACGACGGATGAAAGGGTAGAAGTGGTCGCAATAATAAGTTGGAATCGTACAGGTAGATTATCAAGTAAAAGAGTAAATGAATCACTGAGTACTTATGTTGCTCCAGATCTTTAGAGTTAAGTTTTCAATAATTTGTTAAAGATAGAGGAAATAAAATATGAGTATTAGAAGTAAGAAAAAAATAAACAATAATTCACCTTATGGATTTACCATAATTGAGGTAATGGTTTCTGCACTAATGATTACTTTTATACTTTCTTTTGTGGTTTATCTAATGATTTATAATGGGAAATCTCAAAATATATTATTTTCGCAAATTACTAAACAATATTCAGCAGTGCAGGCTGCTCAATCAATCTCTGATCTTATAAGGAATGCTGATTGGAGTACGATAAATGTTACTGAGGGTGGTAAAACGATAGAATTTCAGACTGTAGAATTACCTGCTTCTCAAACCTGTCAAATCAGACTTAATGGCTCAAAAGTTGAATATGATGAGGATAAAAATAATGCCTCTAATGACATTAGAACAGTTGCCAGAAATATTGAAAATCTGACATTCAATAAAGTAGATTCCGATCAAATAGTAGAGGTTTCAGTATCTTTTTTATATAGAAAGTATAGAGGATATAATACAACTAATGCGGATAAACTAAATGGTACCTTTGTAACCCATATTTATCCGCGGAATGATTAAATATTTCTATTTTAAAGAAGTAAAAGGAGTAATATTTATGAGAAGTCAAAGAGAAAATAGGGGAAGTGCAATATTAGTAGTAGTAACAATGGTTTTTATCATAAGTCTTGCCGTTGCGGGTATCTTAAGCTATGTGTTAAGTATGCACAGATTAACTGAGCGTTCAATAAGTCGTGAGAAAGCGATTATGACTGCTGAAGCAGGACTTCATCAGCTTATACATTATTTTAGTCATCCTGAAGACCTTGATGCTATAGGTCAGAGTGAAAATGCTGATAAGATAAGAGATTTCTTTACGAGTTATGCATCTTCTGGGAGTTCGGGTACTGCAGCTTGGATATCTGCAAGAAATGAATCTCTTGGTTCAACCGGTACTTTAATGCAAATTATTGGAGATGGGCAAGCTGAAGATTTGATAGAATTAAATGATGGCAAAGTAATCGATTTGAAGGTTACATCGCCTCGTCCCAATGCACCTTATCCATCCGATACTGTTTTTACATTTGAAAGTACTGCCGAAACTTATACAAAACAGGGAGGTTCATTGAGAAGAACAGCCTATATGGATGTTGGTTTTGATCAAGAAAATTTATTGGTCTCTCCAGCAGGTCTGATTGCAGCAAGTATGGTAGGAGTGAATGGACATTTTAATTTATATTGGGGTGAAGCCTGGGGTATTGACGATGTATCTTTAAAACTTAATAAACAGGACAAATCAGCACAGAATCCCCCTTATGGTTGGCGTGCAACTGGTGATAATAATCAAGTCGTTGATGAATGGACTAAATATAGGTCAGTGGGTTATCTGCGCGATGATAATGGAACAATAATTGTGAATAGTACGAGTGAGAATGATGTTGGTATTTGGGAACAAGGTACGAAATATAGAGATGTGCTATATCAGTTTGAAGGTCAAGAATTACTTGATTTGATAAATGAGACACTTGATAGATTTCGAACATTGGGAGATGCTAATACAGGTTATGAATTTTGGAAGAGTGCTGCTGCACGAAGGGATACTTATTTTCGTGTTGCTGCTAATGGAAATGTTTATGATATTGATGGTAATCAACTTTATATTAGTGGTGGCGTTTTGAATACTGATGGAACAGGTTCTGCTTTAAATACTAATTCAGCAATTGAGTACTATCGTAGTTTACCAGATGCTTATGTTGCTTTTTTTGATACAAAGGATGGTAA
>CAZYWQ010000099.1:2192-8261 GCA_964651675.1 uncultured Candidatus Sumerlaeota bacterium
GCTTTACTGGTTCAATTAGTACAAGATCACGAGGATTGTTTTATGTTGCTGGACATCTTGATATTGGTGGAAGTGGTAATCCTCCAAGTTATCCTATAAGAGACCCCGATGAAGTGGCTAATGGCATTGATCCTGATGATGCAGCGCATTCGGAAAATTTATTTCATGATGGTGTTATATTTACCTATGGCAATTTTAATTATCAGGGCAATGGCATAATATATGGTTCGGTGATTACTAATGGGTCTTATGATTCAGGAGGTGATCCTGCAATTTGGTACAATGCAGCTTTAGCCGCTGGAGACCCACAACCAGTATCTTCTCGAGTAAGAGTGCGTTCTGTTTACATTCCTTCAGGGTTGAATGATATTAACTATTAAATTATAGAGAATGCGGTGTAATAGATTGTTTTCATCGAATCTTTATGCCGCTTTTTTTATTTGTTAATCGTAATCTATAAGTAAAAAATTGACTACTATTTTTCTTATCAATTAAAGATTCTTATTCTCCTGCCAAGATTGTGAAATTATCTTAAAGATAAAAGACACACTATTATACGGAATATTAAGTGTATGTATCAATATGATACATTAGACTAATTAAACGCATATTCTGCTTCTTAATGCCTTATTTTATCAACTTTGTGTTATACTGCTAATAACAGAGATAGCCTGTATAATATAACAAACTACATTAAGTCCCATCGTTAGGCATATAAATTGCAATTAATAATAAAAAACTAATATAGGGGACATAAAAATGAGATTGGATAAGTTAACAATAAAGGCTCAGGAAGTCATTCAGTTGTCTCAAAATATTGCTGAGGAGTATGGAAATCAGGAGATTGTTCCGGAGCATTTGCTTGTTGCTTTGCTTCAACAGGGTAATGGTGTTGTGAAACCAATTTTGCAAAAGATTGGTGCTGATCCAAAAGCTATTGAGGACCAAGCCTTAAAGTTAGTTAATCAGTTGCCTAAGGTACAAGGTTCTATGCAACCTCCTTATCTTTCAGTGAGATTGAAGAAGGTCATTGATGAGGCATGGAAGGAAGCTGAGAGATTAAAGGATGAATATTTAAGTACTGAACATTTGCTACTTTCCATCTCGAAAGATCAGGGTGCAGGTGGCGAATTATTGAGAAAGATTGGGGCAGGTGAAACGGCAATCTTACAGGCGCTGACTGATATTAGAGGCTCTCAAAGAGTCACCGACCAGAATCCTGAGGATAAATATCAGGCTTTGGAGAGGTTTGCTAAGGATTTGACGAAGATGGCAAAGGCAGGTAAACTCGATCCGATTATTGGCAGGGATGATGAGATAAGAAGGATTATGCAGGTTTTATCAAGAAGAACAAAAAATAATCCGGTACTGATAGGAGATCCTGGAGTTGGAAAAACTGCTATTGCGGAAGGATTGGCACAAAGAATTGTAGCTGGAGATGTCCCTGAAGGATTAAAAAATAAGCGTATTGTTGCACTTGATTTAGGTGCCTTAATTGCAGGATCGAAATTTAGAGGTGAGTTTGAAGATAGATTAAAGGCTGTTCTGAAAGAAATAGAAAATTCTGATGGGATGATTATCTTATTCATTGATGAATTACACACATTGGTAGGCGCAGGAGCTGCTGAAGGTGCTGTGGATGCTTCTAATATGCTTAAACCGGCATTGGCAAGAGGTGAGTTACGCTGTATTGGTGCTACAACAATTGATGAATATCGAAAGCATATCGAAAAAGATGCGGCTCTTGAAAGAAGATTTCAACCTGTTCTTGTTGAGGAACCAACCGTCGAAGACACAATCTCTATCCTAAGAGGATTAAAGGAAAAGTATGAAGTCCATCACGGAGTCAGGATAAAAGATTCTGCACTCGTAGCAGCAGCAGTTTTATCTCATAGATATATTACGGATAGATATCTGCCAGATAAGGCGATAGATTTGGTTGATGAAGCAAGTTCGAAATTGAGAATTGAAATTGATAGTATGCCGACCGAAATAGATGAGATTGAAAGAAAGATTATGCAGCTTGAGATTGAGAAACAGGCTCTGAAGAAAGAGAAGGATCAGGCTTCCAGAGAGAGGTTGGATAAGTTGAATAAAGAGATTGCTGAACTAAAAGAGAAATCTTCTCAGATGAAGGCTCATTGGCAAAATGAAAAAGAGGCAATTAAGCGAATCAGGGCTATCAAGGAACAAATTGATAAGTTTAAAAATGAAGAACAGACTGTTGAAAGAGAAGGAAATTTAAATAGAGCTGCTGAAATAAAATATGGGAGGATTCCTGAGCTTGAAAAAGAATTGAATGAGGAGAATGAAAAGTTGGTTGGGTTACAGAAAGATGTGAAGATGCTAAAAGAGGAAGTTGGTGAAGAAGATATAGCTGACATTGTTAGTAAATGGACAGGAATCCCAGTCAGGAATATGCTTGAAGGGGAGATGGAGAAACTCATCAAGATGGAGGAAAGATTACAAAAGCGAGTTGTAGGTCAGGATTATGCGATTCAGGTTGTTTCGGATGCTGTCAGGAGAGGGAGAGCAGGATTGCAGGATCCCAATAGACCTATTGGTTCATTTATTTTTCTCGGGCCAACAGGTGTAGGAAAAACTGAGCTGGGAAGGGCTTTGGCAGAGTTTTTATTTGATGACGAATCAGCGATGGTTCGGATTGATATGAGTGAGTATATGGAAAAACATTCTGTTGCAAGACTTATCGGCTCACCTCCTGGTTATGTAGGATATGATGAAGGTGGACAGTTGACAAATACTATTAGAAGAAGACCATATTCTGTGGTTTTGTTCGATGAAATAGAGAAGGCTCATCAGGATGTTTTTAATATTTTATTGCAGATATTGGATGATGGACGATTGACTGATGGTAAAGGTCGACTTGTGGATTTTAAAAATACAGTTGTGATAATGACATCGAATGTTGGCTCACAATGGATCGAAGAACTCGGTGGTAAAGACAGGTCTGAAATGGAAAGAAGGGTGAGAGAGGCGTTGAGACAGACATTTAGACCTGAGTTTTTGAATAGGGTTGATGAAATTATAATTTTTAATTCTCTTGAGTTAGAACATATAAAGAAAATAGTCGATATTCAGATTGAAAGGTTACAAAAAAGACTCGAAGAGAGAAAGATAAAAATTGAGTTAACAAATGATGCCAAAGAATTTCTGGCGAAAGAAGGTTTTGATCCTGTTTATGGTGCCAGACCTTTGAAGAGAACTATTCAGCGAGAAATTCAAAATCCATTGGCAAAGAAACTTCTTAAAGGTGAGATTAAAGAAAACGAAAAGGTTCGTATTCAAGTTAATGGTAAAGGACTTGAATTTAAAGTTGCTAAAAATAAATAAAAATTAGGAAAATTATTTAAGCTGTTGTATTTATAAAGCCCTACTATTGTAGGGCTTTTTTATTGTGAAGCAATCTTGTTTTTATGATTAGTCACAAAAAAAATTTGATTTTTGTCTTTTGGTAATGCATATTTCAATATGAGAACTAAAATGTTTATTACATCAAGTTTTTAAAAAGATAGTTTTTTTAGTAAAGGAAACAATGTTATAGAAAATGCGAAGAAAATTTTATAATTGTTTTGTTTGAATCATTATAAATTAAAAAAGAATGAGGTGTAATAGGATGAAAGACTGCTTTGGTGTTCATTTTGGATTTATGTTTGAGGATAAAGTTGTGCAGGCAGAGGATAAGTCAAAATGCTATCATTGCGAAGATTTTGATAAATGTTTCAAGATTGCTTTAATCCGAACACTTGAGAGTGTAAAGCTTGAGATAAGAAGTGGAGTAAGAGGACTTCGGAATTCAATTGGTGGAAGTCACAGGGAATTTCCATTTGGTTAATAAAGAGTTAGACAAAAAAATTTCGCTTGATATGAAGGTGAATCGAGAATATATAGATAGTTCGTTAATTTTATTAAATAAGAGATAAGAGGTGTGAAAATGATTGTAGGAGTGATAATGGCTGGTGGTAAAGGGGAGAGATTTTGGCCACTAAGTAGAACTACAAAACCTAAACAATTAATTAATTTTGTCGGGAAAGAAAGTTTACTTGAGGAATCAATAAATCGCATCAAACCGATGGTAAAGGGGAATAGAATATTAATTTCTACAACAGAAGAATTAATCAATCCTATCAGGAAAGTTATTCCGAGATTTCCTAAAGAGAATATTTTGGCAGAGCCTATGAGCCGTAATACCGCTCCCTGTCTGTCGATGGCGAATGTATATGCCCAAAAATTTGATAAAGATCCGACTATAGTGGTTTTAACATCGGATCATTTGATTTGGGACAAGAATCGATTTCGTGAAGCAGTTAAGGCTGCTGTTAAGAAGGCTGAAGAGGAAGAATGTCTTGTTACTTTTGGGATTGTTGTTGAGAGACCGGATACAGGTTTTGGCTACATAAAAAGGGCTAAAAGAGTTAAGGGCGATTATCCTGTACCTGTGTACAAAGTAGAAAAGTTTGTAGAAAAACCAGATTCTAAAAAAGCCAGAGAGTATATGAAATCGAAGATGTATTTCTGGAATAGCGGAATGTTTGTCTGGAAGGCATCGAGCTTGAAGAAAGCATTCAAGAAATTTTCTCCTCCTCTATATGATTATATGGAAAAGTTCTCGAAGTATATCGGTAAAAAGAATGAGAAGACAATGTTGCGCAGAATGTTTTACGAATTGCCAACGATTTCGATTGATTATGCGATTATGGAAAGGGCTAACAATGTCTATGTTGTCGAAGGTGATTTTGGATGGGATGATATAGGCTCCTGGAATGCTTTAAAGAGGATTTATGCGCCTGATGAGAACGAGAATGTTTTTATTGGTGATGTTCTTGACATCGATTCCAAAAATGTCACGGTGTTTTCTAACAATTCTGTTGTTGCAACACTTGGTTTGAAAGACCTGGTTATTGTTTCGACTAAGGATGCTATTCTGGTTTGTCCGAAAAACCGTTGTCAGGATGTCAAGTTGATAGTTAAATTGCTGAGAGAAAAAGGCTATAACGATTTGTTATAGATAACCTACCGCATTAAATTTGCAATCAACATTTTAATCGGGGATTTTCTAAATGATAAAAAGGAGTTGACTAAATGAAAGTATTAAAATTTATTTATCTCTTATTATTTCTATCAGTTATATTTCGATTGGATATAATATTAGGAGCTGAAAAATTGGATGGTTTTGAGATAAGTCCTCATTTTGATGAGCAAGTATTGTCTTATAAGTTTGAACCCGAAGTGAATATTCACATTAACGCTCCAGGTGTTGCCTCATTTTCTCCAGACAAACCGACACGAATTATCTTCTATGCCTTACCAAATGGTAATACAACTGAACAGACTGTTGGTAAGAAAGTCAAAGAAGGTGTGCATTGGCGATTTGGTATTCAGCATATTGGAGCGCAAACAAGGACATTAAGAGAAATCATAAAAGATGAAAATATAATTGTAGTATATCTCGAGACAGATGGTAAGAGTTGGCCCAGTTGGCGGAGAAAAAATGAGAATGAAGGTGAGTTGATTCAGAAAATTATTCAGTCGGTTCAACAGAAGATTAATGTCGATAATGCAGTATTGGTTCTTTCGAGTCACAGTGGTGGTGGAAGCTTTATGTTTGGTTATATAAATAGCGTTGATAAAATTTCGAACCAGATTAAACGGATTGTTTTTTTAGATAGTGATTATGGATTTAGCGTTGAGAGTAAACACGATGAGAAACTAATCAATTGGCTGAAAAGTAGTCCAGATAATCATCTTGTCGTTATTTCTTATGATGATAGAGAGATTACATTGGATGGGAAAAAGGTTGTTGGTCCCACAGGAGGTACATTCAGAGCTACTCATCGGATGATTGATAGTTTTGAGAAAAATCTTAAACTTACTAAAACGGAAAAAGATAATATTGAATATTATAAAGGTCTCAATAAAAAAATTGAGATTATTATTCATCTGAATCCCGAAAATAAAATTCTGCATACGGTATTAGTAGAGAAAAATGGCTATATTCATTCTCTAACTTATGATACGATTTATGAAAATAAAGCAGGAGAATTTTGGGGA
>CAZYWQ010000100.1:0-8154 GCA_964651675.1 uncultured Candidatus Sumerlaeota bacterium
ATTATTTGCTGCTTTTTCTGTGATATTTCACCTGTATAACCTTCCCGAATCACCGATAAATAGCTATGTATAGCAACAATTGGAGATTTAAGTTCGTGCTGAACAAGACGCATAAAAGTTGACTTCTCTTCATTTAATTGTCGGAGCAATTCATTCTTTTGTTCCAGGTCAGTGGCAACCTCACCAAGTTTATCCTCACGCTCTCTTAGAGTTTTTACTATGGAAGAAGTCATATAAACGGTCAGATAGAGAGCTGTTGTTATTCCAATGGATACTCCAATTACATAAATAGGAATATTATACAGGTTAATAGAAATAAAACCTTCGATGGGATAATGCGGAAGAAGTCCATAATACTCGCCTATAATCATAATATTGATTAATAAGGCTGCAAGAGAAGCTTGCAGATAAGCAAACGACCTTCTTAATAATATACTGGCAATAGACATATGAAAAAGGGCATAAATCAAAAATGGATTTTCAATACCTCCCGAAAAGTGGATTATAAGAACAAGAGAAAATAAATCGAGTGCTATCTGAAGATTAGCTAAGAGCCTAATTAAATGTATATTAGGATGCGTTTCCTTTACTATGACAGTTGAATAGTAATTGAAAAGAACATTGTAGGTGAAAATAACAAGTCCTATTATGGCTAACTCTGTCTGACGAAGTCGTATACCGAAAAATTCCTCTGTAACAAAAAGAGAGGATATTATTCCACATACAGCAAACCATCGGAGCTGGATGATCCATCTAAATCTCAACAGAAGCTCTTGTTCGCTAAGAGAGAGTTTTTGAATATGTTTTTTGAATGTGTTACCCATCGTATAGATATTTTTTTTATATTCTAATCCCGACTTTATTTTTTATAACGAAATTTTTATCCGATAGTATTCAAAGATTGCAAGGAATTTTCAGAGACATTTACTCCGAGAAAACAATGTTCAGTTGTTCTATAGAAAATTCTGATAAAAGTCGTCTTTAATATTAAATTACAACAGCGATTTTTATTTATTAATTAAAGAAGTTGAATATATATTTGAAAAAATGCTTGACATTTCCATTTATTTCTATGTAGGAAATTACACTATAGATTGTGAATAAAAGCACAAAGTTCATTTAAGGGCTTTGGGAATTATCTCATCTATCGTGTGTTTTCAAGAGAGAGAGAAATTATTGGGATTGTAGTGGATGGGCTTTTCCGGGGATAAATTTATTCTTTAGTATTTCATTTATGCAAAGAATTTAAGGTATTCTTTATTTAATTTTATTACCCTGGTTAGAAGAATGAATTTTATCTCAAATGCTAACTTAGTCAAACTTCTCAATCATCTAAAGTCTGACTATAATGTACTTGTTCCCGTCAAGAAGGGAAATCAGAGATTCTATAAAAAATTTGATACTTTTACTGACGATATTACGATAGGAGAAGTAAGGGCTTTTGAGCCTTTAAAGGCATTTTTCTTCAATGCCAGAGAAAAGGTTAGCGAAGACTTTAAACCAGATTCACCATCGGGTAGTGAAAAACCTCTTGCTATAGTAGGTGTAAAAGCTTGCGATTTGAAAGGTTTCAAAATCCTTGATTCCGTTTTCAAAGGGGAAGATTATATAGATCCCTTTTACCTCGATGCCCGCAATAAAAATCTTATTATATCAGCCGACTGCACCTGTGCAATTGATACCTGTTTTTGTCTTGCCTTACAAGTCAAACCTCATCCTCAGGAGAATTTCGATATTAACCTATCAACGATTACGGGTGGATTTATCGTTGAAGCAGGCTCTGAGAAAGGGCGTGCATTAGTCGAGAAACAGTTAAACCTTTTCGAGGAAGCAAAAGCAGAGTTAGTAAAAGAAAGAGATGAACAAAGAGTAAAAGTCATCAAAGAAGTCGAGAAAAATATACAAGAAAATCAAGTTCCAAATCAGGATCGGTTTAAAGGCATCATCGAAAAGAATTATGAATCGGAGATTTGGAAGGAAGAGGCAGGAAATTGTGTTGAGTGCGGTGCTTGCAATACTATCTGTCCAACCTGTCATTGTTTTTTATTGTTTGACCAGAAAGATGAAAAGAAATTAGCACGATTTCGCTTATGGGATTCTTGTATGATAAAAGATTTCGCAACTGTAGCAGGTGGTGCAAATCCAAGACCAAAGCTATGGATGAGATTACGAAATCGATTCGAGAAAAAATTCGATTTTTTCCCTAAAATAATAGATATATATGCCTGCACTGGATGTGGACGATGTATCTCAGCCTGTCCAGCAAAAATAGATATAAGAAAAGTGCTCAAAAGGTTAGGTGACAATGGGAAATAATAAAAACCCATATCGACCCATTGAGACAGAAGTACTTGATGTTATAACAGAAAGTCCGACTATTGTAACATTAAAATTGAGACCAAAAGAAGAGTTGGGATTTAAAACGGGTCAGTTCATAGAATTAACAGTTCCGGGTGTCGGAGAAGCTCCTTTTACTCCTTCTTCAAGTCCATCTGTTCGGGAAAAAATGGATGTGACTGTGATGAAGGTTGGGAAAGTTACAAATGAGATTCACAACCTTAATAAAGGCAATATAGTTGGATTAAGAGGTCCTTATGGTAAGGGTTATCCTTTAGATGATTTTAAGGGAAAAGAAGTATTGGTATTAGGAGGAGGAGTCGGTTTAGCGCCTTTAAGGAGTTTGATGTATGCACTTTTTGGAAGGATGGGCGATTTTAAAAGAGTTTATTTCAGATATGGTGCAAGAACACCTAAAGATATAATATATAAAGAAGAAGTTAAACAGTGGTCACAGAGAAGCGATTTGGATTTTAGAATTACAGTAGATAATGGAGATGAAAGTTGGAAAGGACATGTCGGGCTTGTAACAACAATTTTGGATGGAATGGCTCTTGAAGCTGATAAAAGCATCGGTGTGGTTTGTGGACCGCCGATTATGATGAAATTCGGAACACTTAAATTACTCGAATTAGGTTTCAAAGAAGAGAACATATATCTCTCAATGGAAAAAAATATGTCCTGCGGTTTTGGCAAATGTGGTCATTGCAGAATCGGAACCTACTATACTTGCAAAGATGGACCTGTTTTCACCTATGACAAAATAAAGAAATTCCCAAATATCTGGGATTAATGGAGAGCTAATGGAAACAAGTGCGGAACAAATTCATCAAGGAAATGTCAATATCGATCCGAAAAAAGGCAGTGATGTAAGGCTCTATATTGACCTTGATGTATGTGCAACAGGTGAATGTAAGAAATGTAATATACAATGTAGCTATTCCTATCATCCGAATAATGTAGGAATTATATCAGTAGCAGAACTTGCCACCTATTATCTTGTTTGTCGCAGATGTGAAGAACCGCATTGCGTCAATTCCTGTCCTGTAGAGGCTCTTGAACAGCAAAAAGAAAAGGATAAGTTGTTGATAAGGCACAATATGCGCTGTATAAGCTGTCGTTCCTGTTCTCATGCCTGTCCTTATGGCACAATTTATCCTGAAAATGTTCCGCAATTAATCCATAACTGTGATTTTTGTTTAGATAGAAGAGATAAAGAAAATGAACCGCTTTGTGTAAAGACCTGTGAACATAAAGCACTAAGTTTGAAAAAAGGTGATATTGAGCTGGATGAAAATACATTTCTTGTTGGTAATTATCTGATAGTTCATTCAACGCATTGGAACAGGGAAAAGGTATGATTTATATCGCCTACATATTAGTATTCGGTTTTTTGTTGACGGCTGTGGTTGGACTTTTAGCCAGTTGGATAGACAGAAAAGTAACCGCACGAGTACAGTATCGTGTAGGACCTCCCCTATTTCAGCCGTTTATAGATATAATAAAACTACTTGGTAAGGAAACGCTCATTCCTGCAGGTGCTTCAAAATCAACCTTTTTAATGGCACCAGTTATTGGATTTGCAAGCGTAATCTTGGTCTCAGGTATATTATGGATTAACAACATTAAATATAATAGTACTTTTGTGGGCGATTTGATAGTTGTTATATACTTGTTAACATTACCATCCATAAGTATAATTATGGGAGGATTTGCATCGAGGAATCCTCTTGCAAGTTTAGGCGCTTCGAGAGAGATGAAATTAATCTTGAGCTATGAGCTTCCTTTTGTTCTGGCTATATTAGTTCCAGTTATAAAGGCTGGCTACTCATTAAGGCTCGGAGATTTGTTAGTTTTCCAGATGGAGAACGGAGTTTTTGTCGGAAGTGCATCAGGAATTTTAGCGTTGATTGTAGCACTTATGTGTATGCAGGCAAAATTAGCACTTGTACCATTCGATATGCCAGAAGCCGAAACAGAGCTGGCTGGAGGAGTAATAATAGAATATTCAGGATCAGCTCTTGCTATTTACAAGCTTATGAAAAATATGTTGCTGTTCACATTACCATTCTTTTTAATGATAATGTATATGGGTGGACTCAGATTAGAAGGCATCCACATTTTATGGGGTGTTTTGAAATACATCGGATTAGTAGCGTTGACAACAGTAATTAGAAACACGAATCCTCGTTTAAGAATAGACCAGGCTGTCAAATTTTTCTGGGGTCCAATGACAATAATTGCTTTATTAGCTGTGATTTTGGCATTATTAGGATATTAAGATAGGATTTAGAGATGGGTTTAAAACTAAATGCCTTATTGAAGTCGCCGTGGGTATTTCATCTGTCGACAGGCAGTTGTAATAACTGCGATATTGAAGTGCTGGATTGCCTGACGCCAAGATTTGATATCGAGCGATTTGGAATACTTTTAGCTGGAAGTATCAAACACGCTGATGTACTCTTGATCACTGGCTCGTGCAATCGGAAATCAGCTATAAGATTAAAAAGATTATATGAGCAAGCACCGAAACCCTGTCTTGTTGTTGCAATCGGAGAATGTTCATTATCAAGAGGTATGTTTATACATAGCTATAATTGCCCGATTCCATTGGACAAAATTATTCCTGTTGATGTTTACATACCAGGTTGCCCACCAAAACCCGAGGCAATTATTGCAGGTGTTGTTAATCTTATAAAAAAAGTTAAAGGTACAAAATGAAACAAGAAGAAGTACTTAAAGACCTCAAAGAGAGATTTAAGGACGACATAGTAGAGGTTTTTTATAAATATTCGAAGAGAGCTTATATCGAGATAAAACCAGAATCTATAATTAAGGTCGCAACCTACATTTTCAAAGATTTAGGTGCAAGATTTAACATCGCTTCTGGTGTGGATTTCAGATACCATATCGAAATCCTCTATCACTTTACCCTCGAAGACATAAACTTTTTAATCTCGATAAGAGTGAAGTTACAAAAACCAAATTTAGAAATCGACTCCCTTGCACCTGTCTTTGAAGGTGCCAACTGGATAGAGAGAGAAATAAATGAATTATTAGGAATTAAATTCAAGGGTCATCCCGATATGAGACGACTTCTCTTAGCAAAAGAATGGCCCGAAGGTGTCTATCCGTTAAGAAAAGATTACGAAGAGTGGGACGAAACAGCAATACGAGATAGAGGTGTTTAATGGCAAGGACTATTATACCGATAGGACCCTTTCATCCGTTACAGGAAGAACCTGAATTTTTCAGTCTTGTTGTCGACGGTGAAAGAGTCGTCGATATGGATGTAAGCATCGGTTACAATCACAGAGGGATTGAAAAACTGTCTGAAAGAAAGACCTTCGATCAGTCCACTTTTGTAATAGAGAGAATCTGCGGAATTTGTTCGACAAGTCATCCATTTGCTTACACCAGAGCTGTTGAAGATGTTATTCCAATGGAAGTGCCTGACAGAGCCAAATATATCAGAACAGTAATTGCGGAAGGTGAGAGAGTTCATTCACATCTTTTATGGTTAGGACTTGCTGGTCATTTCTTAGGATACAACACCGTTTATATGTGGGTCTGGAAATTAAGAGAAGAAATTCTCGATGTAATGGAGATTCTATCGGGCAACAGAAATAATTATGCGATGTTCAAACCTGGTGGTGTAAGACGAGATTTCAAAGCAGAAGATATTCCTGGCGTTTTAAAGAAAATAGATTCTATAGTACCAACTTTAGCGATGCTTAAGGCAGCGATTATCGATGATCCTGTTCTTCACGCACGAACAAAAGGCATTGGCATCCTTACAAAAGAAGAATCAATAGATTTTTCTGCGTTAGGACCAACATCTCGTGCATCAGGAGTTGCAAGAGATGTTAGAAAAGATTCTCCCTATGGTGCCTACGACAAGATCAAATGGGAAATGATAGTCACAGAAAACGGTGATGTTTTCGACAAAGTAGTTGTAAGAGTTCTTGAGATGTTTGAATCAGTAAAAATTATGAAAAACTGCCTCGAGAATCTTCCAGAAGGAGAAATTGACGCTAAGATAAAAAGTATACCTCCTGGAGAAGGCATTGGTCATGTAGAAGCACCTCGAGGAGAAACTTTTCATTATGTTAGAAGTGATGGGACAAACAGACCTCAGCGTCACAAAGTAAGAGCTCCTACATTTATGAATCTTCCAACATATAAAGCAACAGTAATAGGAGAAACGGTCTCAGATGCGACAATTATCCTTGCAGCTATCGATCCGTGTTACTGTTGTACAGAAAGAATGGGAGTTAAAGATACCAAAGGAAACAGAATATATAATTGGAGAGATTTAATAAAACTCTCACAAGAAAAAACAAAGAAGATCAAAAAAGAATTTGGAATAACTTGAAATAATATTAAATTTTAAAACCGACAACTGACAACCGATCAATTGAAGGAAAAAGCAAAGAGAATTGCTTAAAGGAGATAATATATCGGAGCGTATTTTAGAGTTTTCATCTCGTATTATCAAGCTTTCTAACGCTTTACCGAAGTCAGTAGTTGGTAAACATATTTGCCAGCAAATTATTAGGTCTGGAACATCTGCTGGTGCAAATTATGAAGAAGCAAGAGGTGCTGAAAGTAAGGCTGATTTTACACATAAACTTGGAATTACATTAAAAGAGCTTCGCGAGACGAAGTATTGGTTAAAATTAATTACGCATTCGAATCTTATTGATTCTAAGCGTATGCTTAACATAGTCCAAGAAACGGACGAACTTTGTAAGATTGTTGGTAAATCAATACTAACATTGAAAAATAAGAAATAGACAGTTTAAAGTTTCTTATTCATTTTAAATTGTCAGTTGTCGGTTTTAAATTTTAAATTGAAGGGATTTACAATGCTCCCTTTAAACATATTTGAAAATATTGATATACTAAAGGACTTTTTCAAGTCTGACAATCTATCAAACTTTGTCGGATTATTCATTGGTGTCTTTTCGGTATTAACCATCCTGTATTCGATTGAATTTATGGGAGGAAGAAAAGGGCTTGATAGGTATTTTGCATATATCATACTTACAATAATTGCCGCATTAGGTGCGGTATTCTCCAACAATCTTATCGTATTTATTGTATTCTGGGGATTTTTAGGATTACTTTTATATTTGCTAATTGATTTTGGGAAAACCAAAGGCACCACATCTACTGCCAAGAAAGCATTCATAATAATTGGTGGTACGGATGCCTTGATGATTTTAGGATTAGCACTTCTTCACCAAATTACACACACATTCCAGATGGATAAGATGAGTGTTGCACTTAACAGCCCAATTGCCGTCTGGGCATATTTGTGTTTAGCAGCAGGAGCTTTCGCAAAAGCTGGTGCAATGCCTTTTCACACCTGGGTTCCAGACACTGCTGAAGATGCACCTACTCCGATAACAGCCTACTTACCTGCATCTCTGGATAAACTACTCGGAATATATTTCCTTGCACGAATAACACTCGACATATTTGTGATGAATGCAGGTATGAACATCTTTTTGATGGCGATAGGAAGTTTTACAATCATTGCAGCAGTTATGATGGCTCTTATACAGCATAATTTCAAGAGACTTTTAGGCTATCATGCAGTTAGTCAGGTAGGTTATATGATATTAGGAATAGGAACAGGAAATCCTATTGGAATAGCGGGTGGTTTATTCCATATGTTGAATAATGCTGTATATAAAGCTTGCCTATTTCTGGGTGGTGGAGCAGTCGAAAAAAGGACAGGAACATCTAATTTAGAAAAACTCGGTGGATTTGCTAAAGTCCTACCCGTCACATTTGTTACATTTTTAATTG
>CAZYWQ010000101.1:0-8146 GCA_964651675.1 uncultured Candidatus Sumerlaeota bacterium
ACCTGAATCCTTGTATTCATCTCCATAAAGTAGAAATTTTTATGTTTATCTAACAGAAATTCGACTGTGCCCGCACCGGCATATCCCACTGCTTTTGCTGCTCTGATTGCTGCCTTACCCATTTTAGCTCTTAAATGCTCGTCTAATGCAACACAAGGTGATTCTTCGATGAGTTTCTGATGTCTTCTTTGAATCGAGCATTCTCTCTCACCGAGATGAATAATATTTCCGTGTTTGTCACCAAGAATCTGAAATTCGACATGTCGTGGTTCTTCAAGATACTTTTCGATATACAAACTCGAATTGCCAAACGCTTTCTCTGCTTCATTACTTGCTGTTAAGAATGCATTCGAAATTTCCGATTCCGAAAAAACCAACCTCATCCCTTTTCCACCACCACCTGCTGCTGCTTTTAATATAACGGGATATCCAATTTTCTTTGAAATGGCGATTGCTTCTTCAGGCGTTGATACGACATCATCACTTCCTGGGATAACCGGCACATTTGCCTTTGCTACAGTCTTTTTTGCTATATTCTTATCACCCATCTTTTTGACTACATCTACTGATGGTCCAATAAATACAAGCTTACATTCCTCACATACTTCGACAAAGTGAGCATTCTCAGCTAAAAAACCATATCCCGGATGGATTGCTTCGGCATCTGTTACCATAGCAGCACTTAAAATACTCGGTATGTGTAAATAGCTTAAGGTGCTAATCGGTGGTCCAATACAAACATCTTCATCTGCAAATCTAACATGGAGTGAATCTCTATCTGCTTCTGAAAATACAGCTACAGTTTTGATACCTAATTCTCTGCAAGCTCTGATAATGCGTAATGCGATTTCACCTCTGTTGGCTATCAATATTTTCTTAAACATAGATCGACCCATTTGATCTCAACAGTCCTTGAAAAAGATTTAATGAGAATTTATTTACACAAGTTCGACAATAAACAAATCCTGACCATATTCCACAGGATGAGCATTTTCTACTAATATCTTAATAATCTTACCATTAGTTTCTGCTTTTATCTCGTTCATTAGCTTCATAGCTTCGACAATGCAAACGACAGTGTTTGGATTCACTATTGATCCCATTTCGACATACGGATCAGCATCTGGTGCAGGAGCTCGATAGAATGTTCCCACCATCGGTGATTTAATTATGAAATGTTTTGATTCATCAAACTCATCTTCGCTTTCAGTCTTCGATGCAGGTAGCGATTCATTTGTTTTAATGATTTCATTCACAGCAGGATCACTAACAGCAATAACCTTGCCCTTTTTAATCTTTATCTTGAAACCTTCCGATTCAAGCTCGAACTCTTCTACATTCGAGCTATTGACCAAATCTAAAAGTTTAGTAATTTCCTCGAGATCCATAACCAAATTTCCTTTCAAATATTATTATGAAACCCTTTCGATGTAAGTTTTTGTTCTTGTATCGATCTTAATAATTGTGCCTTCATCAACAAATAAGGGAACTTGCACGATACCACCTGTTTCAAGGGTAGCAGGTTTACTACCTCCAGTTACGGTACTTCCCTTAAGTCCTGGTTCGGTCTTTACCACCTTTAAAGGAACTGAGACGGGTAATTCCAATCCTATAGGGCTTCCATTATGCAATAACATAGATACTTTCATATCTTCTTTCATATATAAGGCGTCATCACCAATAAAATCTTCGTTTAAATGATGTTGTTCGTAATTATCGGTGTTCATAAAAACAAAGTCGGAGCCATCTCTATACAAAAATTGCATTGTTTGGCGAGATACATCCGCATCTTTCAAATACTCATTCGACCGAAATTTCTTATCTACCGTATGACCATCGATAATATTTTTCATCTTTGCTCTAACGAAGGCATGTCCCTTACCGGGTTTCACATGTTGGAAATCAACAATTCTCCAAACGGCATCTTCTATCTCCACATAAATACCCTTTTTTAAATCATTGGTTGAAACCATTTAATTTACTCCTGAACACATTAATTATTATAGAATTTTAATTGTCAAGAACTTATGAAGAATTAGCCTGCAGACGCTATCATTACACCTTTTATGCTGTCAAGCAAAATAACATAATGATTCCCCTTTGAAAAGTGTCATTCCATAAGTACAAAATCTTAATACTAATCCAGTCATTTAATTAATAAATAAACCAGTTTTCTGAGAAAGTGGATTCCAATTTGATCTTTAATTTATAAGAAACTAATTCGCCAGAAAAACCGGGTCCTGTATCTTTTATAGTTATTTGCCAGTCACCCAGAGTGTTTTTGTCTTTGAATATATCCAAGCTCTCAGGAGGTGAATCATAGTTTGAGAAACCGTACCATTCTATCAAAACATTATCGCTTGAAAGCGTGTTGTTATGTAGTATACAACTTGTTGCATCAGGGGATGAAAGGGAAATTTCCAAATCTGTTAAGTCAAAATGGTCTACATCAACGAATACCTTTACAGTATCAACAATACTATTAGCATTAACACTGATTGTATCCATAACTCCAGATGGATTATTGTCAGGAATACCAAGATAAAGGTAAGTTCTTTCATAAATTTTTTCGGAGCTGTTCCAGGGAACGAACTCAATACTTCTATCAACAAATGCTGAATCGACATTCAATGAGGGATAAGTACTTTTCCAGCCATTATAGAAGTCATCAAAAGTTGCAGTTAAATTATTATTGTCCATAAAGTCATCTACGATAGTCCATATTTCACTAAATCCCAAACTGTACGGATCATCGTCGGTGCCTAAAGTATCATCTTCTGAGGAGGAGTTGTCATATATATCATATAAAACACATGAAATCGCCGACTCATTATTCATACCGATTCTTAAATTGGCATAAGGACTGGGTGTTTCATAATCAATCGAAAAACCGCCTGTTCCGGATGAATCCCAATATACACAGCTATTTCTAACTGCCAGATTGAGAAATGTTGCCCAACCTTCTGACCAGGTCAGTTTTGGATTATAGTATCCAATTGTGGAGTGACTGCCTCCAGGTGATTTGTCAACTGAGTAATTGTCAGCAATAAAATGACCGTATTCGTGTATAATCACTGAGTCGTCATATCCATCATTATCACCGCTATCAGGTGAGCCAGGTGTTCCACCTAATAAATGTATTGTCGAACCTGTGTAATAACTACCATCGCCTGAGCCATCCTTCCAGTATACAGTTACTAATGGAACTGTAGAACCTGTTTCATTGTAAATCTTTTCCGCTGATAATAGCACACAGTCAATTATATTAAATGGATCTCCAATTCTTGTTGTACCATCATCAGTTTGTATATCAAAATCAAAGACTATATCCGAATCTGTATTCTCATAGCTTTGTGGTGAGGCAACAGCTTGAATATTTTGACTGTAAACATCATCTTTTACGACAACATCTGTAAAAGGTGAGTTGTAGGATTTCGCTATGATAAGAAGATAGATGTCAAGATAACCTGAATCGGGAATTGAAATATTGTAGTTGCCGTTATTATCTGTGTAACCAGAACCTAATATATTGTTGTTATCATACCTTCTGATTTCTATGTCAGTATATCTAACAGGTTTGTACTCCGTTCCTGTAAATCCTGAAAGGTAAAATGTTCTGTCAAGATACCTGATGTTACCAGTTACTGTTCCACTGAAAAGGTCGATAGATAAAAATAAACACAGTGTTACTGATAATAATATAATGAGTTTTTTCATTGTTGTTTTTGTCTTAAATATTCGTTAGAGTGAATATGATTATTTTGAGATATTAACTCTGACTGATTCTCCATCTTTGGTTTTTAAAAAGATTGTATTTTTATCGACAACTTCCTTCTCGCCTAAGTCGATTACATACGAAACACTTTTACTCAAAACTGTATTGCTGTTGGTTTCACAACTAATCAGTGCATCGATAATGTACCTTTTTTCATCGGGGATAAAAAATGTCTGGGGGATGGAGGCTTCGATATTTTTCTTTAAAGAAAGTGTAATTTCGTCCTCTGTATTTGTGGTTTTTAATTTACTGGGATATTTAAAGTTAACAGTAATATCCTCACAATCTACTTCAAGCTTTATTTTTAATAATAATGTGATGTTGTTTCCCACTTTCATATCACCAATTTCCTCAAATTTAGCTTCAATTGGTGATTTAATTTTTTCAGATATGTTTCGATATGATTGTTCTATGTTTTCATTTTTTTCGATTAGATTTTGATTTTTTATTTCGCAGGATAGGCTGAATATTATAAGTAAGATGATACAAAAATGCATTAGTGATTTTGTGTATAGATTGATATTTTTTGAGGACACTTCTTTCTCCAGGTTCAGATTAATTTTTAGAAAGAGGTGATGTTGTTATTTTAAACTCTTTGCAAATTCTTCGAGTAATTTTTGCTGCTTCTCTGTTAAATTTTTAGGGATTTCAACTTTCACTTCAACGACTTGATCACCTGCAGGTCTTGTATCACTTACAACACCTTTTCCTTTTAGTCTTAGAGATGTTCCTGGTTGAGTTCCTGGTGGAACTTTTAAAGAGACAACACCATTTATCGTTCTGACTTTTACCTTTGTACCCAGAAGTGCATCGGCAAGATTTACGGTTATCGTTGAGTAAATATTATCTCCTAATCTTTTAAATTCAGGATGCGGTCCGATTCCGACCTTTATATATAAATCACCTCTTGGTCCACCATTGGAGCCGTATTCACCTTCTCCAGCTAATCTGATTTTTTGTCCTTCTTGAATTCCCTTTGGGATTTTTACGGATATTCGTCTTGTTTTAGTTACGAAACCGGTATTCGAACATCTTGCGCAATGTGAGTAAGTATGTCTACTGTTACCGTTGCAATCTGGACAGGGTGATCTGTCTTGCATCGAAATTTTTTGAATACCACCGTTTATTGCCACATCAAAAGGGATTGTAATATTATAAGTTAAATCGGTTCCTTTTTGAGGATACCTTTTTGTTCTGACTTTTGCTCCCAGTCCTTCTCCGAAAAGTGTCTCGAAGATATCTCCAAATCCTCCGCCAAAATCTTTCAAATCTTCGAATGTGAATGTTTGAGCACCTCGTCCACCTTTGTATGTCTTTGAGAAATCACCGAATTGGGAAAAGTCAAAGCCTCCTTTTCTTAATGTATCATATTGTTGCCTTTTTTTCGGGTCGCTTAAAACCTCATACGCCTGGGAAATTTCTTTAAATTTTTCCTCAGCCTTTTTATCACCTTTATTTTTGTCCGGATGCCACTTATTCGCAAGCTTTCTGTATACTTTCTTTATTTCTTCTTTGGAGGCATCTTCCTTAACACCTAATATTTTATAAAAGTCTTTTACTTGAGTATTCATTATGTTCCCCTATATTTCATAATTCCTATTTAATGTAATTTATTTACTCCTGTTTTTCATTTTTTGCTACAATTACTTTTGCAGGTCTTAATAAAATCTTTTCATATATGTAACCTTTTTGAGTTACTTCTATTATTTGACCATCTTCGAATTCATCACTAACAATTACAGAGATGGCTTCGTAATATTTAGGATCAAAAATTTCACCAATGGGAGTTAATACTTCGATGCCTTCTTTTTCCAATGTATCTTTCAGTTGCTGATAAATTAAATTAAAGCCACTAACAACTTCTCCTGTTTCCACATTTGTATTCTTACTGTGTTCAAGTGCATTTTCGAAGTTATCGATTATTGGCAATAACAACTTGATGAATTCAGCCTTTGTATACTTCCTGATTTGTTCAAATTCTTTTGTGACCCGATTCCGATAATTAACAAATTCCGCTTTCACTCTGAAGAGTTGGTCTTTGAAATCGATTGCCTCTTCTCCGGCAGGTTTCTCTATAACATCAGAACTAATGGAATTGTTTTCTATTTTTTGTGTATCTTCTTGAACCTCGATGTCTTCATTTTGAGTTTCAGCCTGATAAAACTGATCATCTACTAAAGTATTTTCATCCAATTTTGATTCAGCTTCTGATTCAGAAGAGTCTTGATTAATGTGAATTTTTATCTCTTTCTCTCTTTTTTTAGTCACTCTTAACTACCTCCCATTAAATTTCATAAGCTAATTTTTTGAGTCTTTCCACTCTATCTTTAATTGGTGGATGAGTCGAAAAACTGAAGAAGGATGAACCTTTAAACGGATTAACAATAAACATATGAGATGTTCCCGGTGTAGCATTGAATCGCATTCTTTCCGAATAGGCATCGAGTTTTAATAAGGCATTTGCAAGCCCTAAAGGTTTTCCGGAAATCTTTGCACCTGTTTTATCTGCACCATATTCCCTCGTTCTTGAGATTGCCATTTGTGTAAATAATGCTACCATATAAGTAATAACCAACAGAACAAGTGTTATGATTGGATTACCATTTCTATTTCTTCCACCGAATATTCCAAACCAGAGGAAATTTCGCATCAGAAGTCCTATTGCTCCTGCCATAGTCGCTGCTATTGTTGATATAAGTATATCTCTGTTTCTGATATGAGCTAACTCATGCGAGATTACTCCCTCAAGTTCATCTTGATCTAAAATTTTCAGCATACCTTGTGTTACTGCCACGACTGCATTTTGTGGATTTCTACCTGTTGCAAAGGCATTTGGTGCATCGGTTGGAATTATAAAGACTCTTGGTTTTGGAATCTTTGCGTTTATTGCAAGCCTTTCGACAATGTTGTGTAATGAAGGCGCTTGAGCAGGATTAACTTCTTTTGCTCTATACATCATCAGAACGATTTTGTCTGAATACCAATAACTTATGAAATTAATTGTGGCAGCAATAATGAAAAATATTATTGCTCCTGATGTTCCAGCTATCCATCCTCCGATGAAGATTAAGAGTAATGTTAATGTCGTAAATAATAATGTGGTTTTAAACATACTTGAGTTCATAAGTATATCCTCCATTAATCAAAAGAGCAATTCAAATGCCAAATAATCGAATTTAATCTTAGCACTCTTAACTGATTTATTTTAAGTGAACTGTATACATTAGCAAAAATTATCAAAGTTAATTCAAGCTTTTTTATTTGAGAATATTGTAATAATGACACACCCGAAAAGATTAAACTTTCATTCTGTAGCATTTTGATACATTGAGTTTTTATCCAATAACAATCTCGAAATTCAAAGAAATCTTTAAAATATTTCTTTGTATATCCTCTTGACAAAAGTTTGATGATAGATATTTAATTGATCATAACAATAGAATATTTATATTAAACGATAATGTTGAAAAGGGAAGAGACAGTGCCTATAATTAGCAGGTTTTTTGGCATAATCATTTATATATTCTGGCGTGAACACCAGCCTCCTCATTTTCATGCAAAATATGGAGATGAAGAAATAATTGTTGAAATAGAAACTGGAAAGGTTACAGGTGATATTTCAAAACGCGCTTTAAGTTTGATTCAAGAATGGAGAAAATTGTATGAAAAGGAACTAATGTATAACTGGAAGCTAGCTGAAGAGAATAAGCCATTGAAAAACATAAAACCATTGGAGTAAAAAATGATACTGCATATCAAAGAAGCAAAATATTTACACGGTTATGTAATATGGCTAAGGTTTAATGATGGTGCCATAGGTGAAGTTGATTTGAAAGATGAGCTTTTTGGCGAAGTTTTTGAACCTTTAAAAGATTTAGATAAATTTAAATCCTTTAAAGTTGATCCAGATTTAGAAACAATTGTCTGGGGCACCGGGGCTGATATGGCACCTGAATTCCTGTATGAAAAAATGAAGGTGCTTGCATAATATATCGATTCACCAAAGCAGAGTAAACTCTTATAAATTGACTAGTAGCCTAGAAACAAAATTACCAAAGTCTTGATAAAACATCTTATTAAATGTCGAAGGTGTAATTCTATATAATACACCCCCCAATCCATATTGAATTGATGGTAGTCCTGACGAGAGAGAGTCTGTTAGAATAATTTTCCTAATTAACCATTAAAAAGTGAATATAAATATTATGTCCAAGAAAAAGAAAATAATATTATTAATTATATTAGTTGGAATTATTATCCTAATCATACTACTGTATTTTTCCTTTATTATTCATGTTGATGGATATGTAAAATCTCCAATATCCATATTGGTGTTGGATACAGAAAATAAGCCGATTGAGGGTGCTACTG
>CAZYWQ010000102.1:0-6718 GCA_964651675.1 uncultured Candidatus Sumerlaeota bacterium
TTATTCTCCTGAGCAATACGAAGATGGCTGATGAAGGCTTCCTTTTGATTTATTCTTTCGGAGTAATCATAATAATAATCGAGTCCAGTCTCTCCAATTGCAACAACCTTCGGATGCTTCAGGATGTTTCTCAACTCCGCTTCTGATGCTGCATCAAAAGAATCGGCATTATGCGGATGAACTCCAACAACAGCATAAACATTCTTATATTTTTCGGCGATTTCTAATACTTGATGACAGGATTCGATACTTTCTGCGACAGAGACAATCTTCTTTACACCTGATTCTTCAGCACGCTGAATAACTTCTGATAAATCTTCTTTGAAATCCTTGTCATCCAGATGGCAATGTGTATCAATTAACACTGTTTTTTATCCCTGAGAAAATTTCTCAAACACTATCTAAATAACAAATACTCTAAGTCAAATTATTTTTCTTCTGATAGATATTGCGACTTTCAGAGGTGTCTTTGTGTTTTATATCACATCCGCAAAATATTTTTATTGAATTCATTTTATCAGCAACTATACAATCCAAAGTGAAATTAGTAATTTATTCTTCAGGAATTTTAATTATGAAACAGATGAAGATTATTCTCATAATCACTTGCATTTTTATAATTTTAAGTTGTAGCGAAGAGAAAAATAATATCCCAATATCGAGAAATTACGCAACGGAAGATGTGACAGGAAAAATAGAAGAGCCTGAAATAACCATTCAGGACTCATCAACTGCATCACAATCCGTTACGGAAAACATCCAACCTTCTAACGCATCTGCTCAAACTGATATTGTTGCAGATTATACACAAAAAGATTTACTACCAGATCCCAAAAAGTTTCCTGATCTTAAATTAAGTAATGAACCTGAATTTTTTGTCGGTCAGGACCTTTATGAGTATATAGATGGTGGTGCAGAACTTTATCATAGTCTTGGCTTCAGACAGGTTGTTACAGCCGAATATCAATCCAGGAGCAATCCCGAGATGTCAGTCATAGTCGATATCTATGATATGACAAATCAAGAGAATGCTTCTGAAATATATTCAACGCAAAAATCACCAACATCTAATTCTATTGACATAGGAATTGAGGGAATTATCGGTGGTGGTGAAATCATTTTTTTCAAAGACAAATATTTTTGTAAGGTCACCACATTCTCTGACACTGAAGAAAGCAATAATCTAATTAAAAAATTAGCACAAGAAGTCGCAAACAATATCAATGGTGATGACAAATCATCTGATTAATGCGAAGGGGAAAAAGATAGTTGAAAATGATGTAGGCATTAGCTATATACCAACCAACTCATTAATAATACCAAAAGGAGGATTTTATTTTGATATTCATAAGAACACTCAAATATTTTGTGCAATTATTACTAATCTTGATTGTTTTCATCAATATATCATATTCTGCACCAACAGAGCTTGTGACGGCGTATGGAGATGAGTTTGATTTGAACGGACAAGCGTATCGGTTTGTAGGAGTAAATATTCGTGGGATTTGTCATTACGGTTATGGTGATCCATTGCCGTATACCAGTTCCAGCCATATCGACGAAAATCTCAATGGTGTTTATTCAATGGGAGGAAAAGTAGTTCGTCTTTTTGCTGCAGTGAACAATGCCACCAATCAGCAAGCAGCTGATCGCCTTGAGATTGTTCTTGATAAAATGGAACTGCTTGGAATCAAGGCAATCGTTTGTTTGACAGATGTCTATCAAACCAACTTCCATCCTTCAGGTGATGATGGATATTATTTATTGCAACCTGGTGGATGGACTCTTCTCGATGACACCTGGTTTAACGGTGGGTATGTGAATAATTATCTACCCTGGGTACAGCTTGTGGTTAATCAGTGTAAAGACCATAATGCAGTATTTGCCTGGGAATTGGGAAATGAGATAACTGATATTAAAACACCGAACAATATCATTGCATTCACATCCAGTATGGCTGCTGCAATCAAGGCAATCGATCCTTATCATATGGTCACTACTGGATTTTTGAGCATCGAGCATACACAAATCGGTGAAACAAATGGTTACAATCTTTATGCTGATCCGAATATCGATTTTATCACCGTGCATTCCTATAATGGCGACTTTCATAATCAAAACTGGACAGTTCATAGTCGACTTCGCAAACCCTTAGTGCTTGAGGAATACGGTTTTGATGCGAGTTATGGAGATCGGGTAACAAACACTCAGGCATTAGTTGATGAATGGTATGATGTGCATTGTGCTCGAGGATTTATGAACTGGGGTTATCAGGCTCAAGGTTATGATATTGGTGATGGTGATAATATTTATGGTATGGATCAATATGCCCATTCGGATTATAGTCAGTTATTTACTATATATCAAACAAGAGCCACTCAAATTGCGAACAATCCGATCACTTTACCATCGAGACTTGAGCCAATTGGAACCAATGTTGCACTTTCCAGTACAGGTTGGAGTGCTGATAGCACCTACAGCAGTGCTTATGGTGGGGATAAGGCGTATGATGGAATCATCAGCGGTGAAAGTAAATGGTGCACGAATGGAGATGCACCACCACACTGGCTTGCGATTGATTTAGGACAGGAGAGATTAGTTGATGGATTCACAATCAAGATGTGTGGTGTTGTTGAATATGTTGCATTTAATGCGAGAAGTTATTTGATACAGTCGGGAAGTTCATTAAGTGGACCTTGGACAACCGAATTTACAGTGGATAATCCAGCGCGATTCAGTTTCTATCATTCGATATTTGATACACCGCAGACCTTGAGATATGTGCGACTCTATGTTACCGACACAGGAATCGACAACTACTGCCGAATCACCGAAGTCGAAGTCTATGAATCTCCGAGTGCTGTTATGAATTGGATGTGCTATTAAGAGTTTTGTAGGAATTCTCTTATAATGATGGGAATATAAATTTATGTATTCCACGAGACTTCAATCGTTAATATACGTTATCCCAATCATCTTTATTGCTCTGATATACGTATCCAAGAAAATCAGGAAGTTCTTCAAAACTATTAAGCCATAATGGGCGAACACCAAGCCTGCAGAGAAGATCTTCTACGCTGATTTTCGTCTGTTGGTTTTCGATTCTTCCCAAAACTGCGAAGTGGCGTAGAGGAATCATGCTCGACTTAGAGCTAACACCTACAGAAGCCAGTGCTATTCGCCGCTCCTGGATCGAATAGTGAAGTAATCTCCTTATATTTTCATCCAGCATGGAAAGACCAACAAATAGGCATGAATGATTATGAAGTAAGTGCAAGAATGTGTAGTTAAAAAGACTGGTCGGATTGTTAAAGAACTCAAAATAATCCTGTTCTGTTAAGACTAATCCGTCAACAGCATATTCTTTATTTGTTACATTTTTGTTAAAAGGCAGGTAGCCATGCATGTGGTAGACACTAATCATTTGTGGAGTACTAGAAATCGCAGGGTTTTCAATGTTTCGCAAGATCTTCGTTTTGAACCGGACCTCTGTAAAGTTCTCAAGTAGCGTGTCGAGATTAAAAGTAACAACAGATTTCAACCGTGGATTGGGATAGTATTTATTATTGTTGCTTGTGTGGATAGCGCAAAGTGCTGCAACTGCTCGTAAAGTTGAATTATTCTCTTGTACGTGACTAACTAGATCTAGTTTTGTGCGTGCTTTGAAACGGCGATACAAGGAAGTGCGAACTTGTTTCACAAAAGCTAATCTTTCTCCACATACATTTTCAATAGCACTCGCTATTGCTGGAAGGGAATACCCGTGAGAAAGAAGATTGTCGAATAGTTCCTGCCCATCACTACCAAAACAATGGCTTGCGACATTTCTCAGTAATTCCTTCCATGTTGGCAGTCCAGAACCAATTGAGATCCCTGCTCCGAGCACAAGTACAATGCCTTTCCTTTCATAAACCTTTTTTAAGTTTTCCCAATAAGTTCTTTTTCTTGACATACTATTCGACCTAGAATGTTGGAATTTAATTGACAATCAACCGTGAAAATAACATGCAGAGAAAAGTTTGTTATTAAATAAAAAAATTTTTAGTATCTATACTTGTATACTTGTTTAGATTTACATAGCAGTGTTTCAGTCGGGTTAATTTCTTATTAGATTGTTAATTTTTTGTACAGCTTTCAATTATTTTTTTAACTTTGTTCTTCCAGCCCACTTTATGAATTACTCTATCAAAATTACTACCAAAACTACCCGAAAGTAATTCAATTCTACTTTTTGTACTTAATTCTCTCCAATTCTCATACATAATATAAATTGCATTGCCATATTGTGTATTTTCAAAAACAACTAAATCTTCTTTTATTAATGCACCAAAATATCTGTGGAATCCACTTCTGCCATAAACTAATTGTTGTGGGTTGAGTTTTATAAAGAAATCATATCTATCAGTTGCGGTCTCTATTTGCTCTCTTGATGGTTTTGTACCACGAAATATCCTTTCAATAACTTCCTCTTTCGTACCCGGAGGTAATATTTCCCATGACAATTGTATAGTTTGCAAATAATCTGAAAAAGTAGAACCAGCATCAACCAAATCAGATTTATAAATGTTTTCTTGTAATAAATTCAAGCATTCTAGTGCGCGTATTTCGAAATCTTCGGTTTCCTTATCTAAAACTTCACTTACTTCAAACTTAAAAATATAGTTATCTAAGTTTGAAGAAGGATCTTTACACTCTATTTTTATTGAGGAAAGTCTGGGTGCAATAAAATCTCTTTGATATCTTTCTTTTATCCATGTTACATCATGTGTACCTTTGTAACTATCACCATAATTGGGTGCTTCTATAGTTATAGAATACTTCTCCATGGGTAGATCATATCTTTTAATAACATAACCATTAGTATTTCTATCGCAATATTTACCTCTGATTGGATCTGGTATTTTTTCATTAGGAAAGACAAGTTTTTCATTTTCAAAAATGATACCAAGGTGTTTTAATAAGCCGTCTTGAATTTCTTTTTTGCTGTAAGTTTTAATGCAACCTGCAACAAAATGTCTTGAGTTAGACTCTTTTACTTTATATAAAATATGTTGAGGAACTTTAAACAAATTCTTTTTAAGCATGATATCCTCCTACTTTTTATACCAAATAACCAATGTATATACCGTTTTTTTGAATTTCTTCGGATAATTTTTTTTGATGAATAACTTTCTTTATCATTTCTTTCAACTCTGATTAATTGCAATTTTGAGAAAAAATATAGGAGAGAATGTATAAAAAGTCAATTAATTGTTGGTTTTATTTTTTGTAAATTACTATATTTCCTAAGATGGTTCAGGATATGTATTCTGAATTGTCTTAATTCTTTTTATTCCCTTCTATCTTTCTGCTATTACTCCTTTTCGTATTTCGAATCCTTAAGTAGTAATCCTTCATTTCCTGTTCCAATTCCGTAGGATAATCGTAACCAAGACTGCTTCCGACTATTCTCGCCAGCTTTCCGAAAAGTGCAATCGCATTGAAGAAAGCTTGCCAGTTCTCATCAATATCAGCTCCAGCATATGTGGACTCCAGTTCCGACCAGGTTTCAGCATCGAGATAGCGCTTGAACCATCTCCCGCAGAGTCCAGTGTTCACTGACCATTCATTTCGTAAACCAATGAACCATTCAATAATCCTCCGCAGGTACTTGTCGTGTATAGCTTGACCGAACATACTCTTGGCAAAGGGCAATTCATCTCGCCAAAGATACTTGGGGACATAAGTTGCATTCCACCAGAACTCATTGACAAGCGTGTCATATTCTTCCCTTGAAGGTTTCTTAATGATGTATTTTGAGAAAGTCGGATCGTTCAGACCTGTTGTTATATTGTCCTTGTCTAAAAGTATCCTGTACCCATCGTCATAGGCGTCTGGTTCAATCTCTGTCTTGTCTGTTATCTGAAAGTCAATTCGCACGCCATCTTTAAAAAGGACAAGTCGAGTGAGCCAGTTCTCACTGAATGTTGAACGTGGCTTCAATGGCCAACGAACCATAATTGGACCGAAAACACTTAGCCACTCATCATCTTTCCGGAATGGCTCAAGGTCAGCTACATACAATTCAATGTCATAGTCTGACAAAAAATCAGTAACTCCGTTAGGATCAGTGCGTGAACTGGTTAGAATGGCTGCACGGATTAGATCATTGCTCTTCGCCCATTTATTAAACTGTGTCAGAACTTCCTCTTCTGTTCTCAAAGGCTTTCTCCAATAATGCTAACAATAAAAATATAGTCTGTATAAGACACCTTCTCCTTAGTAGTTGTTAAAACTTATATTTTTTCATTTGTTTTTTTGATGTCTTAATGAATTTAGCAAAATTCCGCTGCTTTTCTCTCTTTTCAAACTTCGTCATCTTATTGTATTCGCTTTCTTTTAATAACCTAATGTAATTATCATATTTGTGTTTATCTAAAGCACCTGTTTGAGTAGCCATTATAACTGCACATCCTGGTTCGTTAATATGAGTGCAATTTAAAAATTTACACTTCTTTGATAGTTCGTAGATTTCAGAGAAAACATTTTGTATTCCTGTCTCCGAGTCCAATACGCCTATTTCACGCATCCCAGGGTTATCAATTAATAGACCACCATTTTCTAATATGAAAAGTTCTCTATGTGATGTAATATGTTTACCTCTATCGGAATGCGAACTTATTTCTCCGGTTTTAATCAAATTTTTACCTGCAAGCATATTTATGATGGAAGATTTTCG
>CAZYWQ010000102.1:6728-8134 GCA_964651675.1 uncultured Candidatus Sumerlaeota bacterium
CCTATAAGACAATATGTACATCCTTTTTTGATGATGTTTTTAAAATCAGGAATACCTTTTCCTGTAGCAACACTAATTGCATAAAGATCGATATTCTTAAATCTGTTTTTTATTTCGGATAATTTGTTCTCCAAATCAGATTCCGATATTAAATCAATCTTATTTAAAATGATTACTGCTTTTATGTTACTGGATTCTACCAATGAAAGATACCTTTCGAATCTATTCAAGTTATAATCCCTATCAGGTGATTGTATAATAAAAGCTGTGTCGATATTCGAAGCGATTATTTGCGTGTCCGATTTACCTGCCGATTTCCTTGCTAAGACTGTTTTTCTTGGAAGTATTCCACAGATAATAGCCTGCTCTCCATCAAGGACTTTTGCTAAAACCCAGTCTCCGACTGCAGGAAAATCTTCCCGTGATGAAGCAGTAAACATCATCTTACCAGTAATTTTGGCTGATAATTCGGATGTTTCATTCCTCAAAATATACAATCCCTTATGCTCAGAAATAATTCGAGCTGGAGAAAGATTGCTATCTGCTACGGATCTGTAGCTGTTTTCAAAAAAATCATTGTAACCTATGTCTTTTAGACTGATTTTTTTAATGTTTTTATTCATTATGTATAGTTTCACCATTTCGATATTTCTTTATCCGAACTTTGCTGCCTATACGCTGAAAAATAGAGACGGTAGCTCGAGGACGTGAGGTTTTGGCGACCATCTCACCGGAATTGTACCAAACAGCGGCATTATTGTCGCAAGCGACTCCGAGGATTCCATAGTGCTCTATCATTTGCGAAAAAGATTTTGTGCGATGTTCAACATCAAGATGAGGACAGAATATTCCTCTGCACATACCCAAACCTCTGACTCGAATGAATGACCAGTTGCACTTCCCAGCGAATGATCCCGAATCTGAATGACCCCATTCATACCAGCAAATAGCTCCCGCACTCAATCCGGCAAGCACAGTGCCTTGTTTCCCGGCGTTTATAAGCATCTGATCGATACCTAATCGCCGCCACAACCTCATCATTCGTAGAGTGTTACCTCCGCCAACATAGACTAAATGAGCACTCAGGATTTTGTCCTCTGCTTGCTTGCGATCTTTTATACAGGAAAGCAGTCGCAAATAGTCAGTACGACAACCAAGTAATGTCCCATAAATGCGATCAAAAGTGCTGTAATATTTTTCGTCATCTCCGCTTGCTGTTGGGATGAACAATGCCTTTGGAGAGCGTTTACCCGTTAGCTCGACAATGAACCTATCTATTTTCAGCGTTTCGCGGTCCTTCAATTCACCGCCGCCAATAGCGACAATTTGCATGTCTTGCCTTTCTCGTCAACAATGTATGGTCTCCGTCTAAGAACCTTAATCTGCTATCTGGGTCTGTATAAGAC
>CAZYWQ010000103.1:0-6754 GCA_964651675.1 uncultured Candidatus Sumerlaeota bacterium
TCCTATGCCTGTGCCTCTTGATCCTTTTGTGCTAAAAAAGGGTTTGAATATGTCATCAAAGTTTTCCTCAGGTATTCCACCACCAGTGTCTGTAACCTCGATCACAGCCACTTTGCCTTTGTATATTTGTCCTGTGGCTGAAGTTGGATATTCAGCCTCTTTTTCATAAGTCTTGATATTAATAGTACCACCATTTGTCATAGAATCCAGAGAATTGTTTATGATATTTAATACTGAGCGATAAATCTGGTCAGAATCTAAAGGAACCGATCTTTCTAAAAGCAATGATTTTTGAATATCGACTTTTTGATTTTTTGCCTTGAAATCGATCATCTCACAAGCATCGTTTATTAATTCGTTTATATCTGTTTCCACAATAACTGGTTCTTTCTCTTTTGAGTAGTCAAGCATATCCATAACTAAGTTAGAAATTCGATTTATATTTCTTTTCAACATTTTCCAGCCATCGTTGATTATTTCCCAATCTTTATTTTTGATAGCCAGCTCTGTTACGGATAAACCGCCTTTAAGTCCAGTCAGAATATTTTTCGTGTAATGTGAGATACCTGTTAATGTTTGACCGATAGTGGCTACTCGTTCCTTTTGGATATTTTCACTAATCAATCTTGCATTTTCGATAACAATGGCAGCTTGACTGGCGAGAATGGTTGAGAATCTCAAGTCTTTTTGAGTAAATCTTTTCTGACCTTCTTTTCGAGCGATATTAATCGTTCCTATCACCTTTCCTTTGACATTAAGTGGAACGCACATTGAAGATCTGATATCGGAATCTTTCTTAATTGAGGTAAATCTTTCGTCGTTGGCAAGATCATTGATAATAACTGGTTCGTTATGTTCGATAACCCATTCGGCAATGCTTCCTTTTCGCTTAATGTAACCTTTGTTGCGAATGGTTTCCGGAAGTCCGATTGATGCAAGCATTTTAAGGTTCTCATTGCCTTTTTCATAGAGAAGTATTGAGGATTGTTGGGCATTAATCTCTCGCATTACGATATTGAGAATTGATTGTAGAAGGTCGTTTAAGTCTTTGGTTGAGCCTAATTCAAGACTCAATTCATAAAGTATATTCTCTCCTCGCTTACTGTTTGTGTCTACTTCATTATTATTTTTGTCTATGGCTGAAATAATAGATTTTAAAAGTTCACCCTTTTGCATAGGTGTTTTAAAATAATCGTAGATGTTTGCCGTAAACAGTTTTTTTACTATTGAAAGGTCATCTTTATCGGATAAAATTATTGTAATCTCATTTGAATATGTTGCATTAATTTCATCGATGCACATAAGACATTTTTCTAAATCGTCGGAAAGATAATATAAGAAAACATCTGGTTCGAAATCTGAAGAATGTAAATTGTTTGGCTCGTAATCGGTAAAGAACAAGTGAAAGTCTTCTGGGCTTAGTTCTTCCTTTACTGAATGCTGAAGAGAATCAGGCATATTCAGACATAATATATTTATCTTGTTTTCCATAGTGTTCCTCAAAATATGCTTTAGAAAATGGTAAAAATCACTCCTATTATATTTTCGTCAATTACCTTTAAAAGATTATAAATAATGTGGATTATTTATTAAATATGAGAGAGATGAACTATAGTAAATGATTTGAATAAAATTGTGGATTTATTTGTATACCCAAAAGATTGTTAAAGAATTTCCGATTTGAGTTTGTTTCTAAGGTGAATAATAGCCTTTGTATGGATTTGGGATACTCTTGATTCCGTAACATTGAGAATTTCACCGATTTCTTTCATTGTAAGCTCATCATAATAGTATAGAGAAATTACCAATCTCTCTTTTTCTGGAAGTTCATCGATAGCTTGAGCAACGATGTGATAGATTTGATCGAGATTAAAAGATTCTGCAGGATTTAATATAGTTTTGTCAGCAAGGAAAGTTAATAGATTCGTTCTGCCATTTTCATCTTCATCCACTCTTATGTCCTCGATACTGATAAGAGATAAACCTCTTGCTTGATCTAATATTTTACGAAAAGCATCGATTGAAAGATCCAAATAAGAAGCCACCTCATCTTCTGTTGCTGGTCTTCCTAATTGACTTTCAAGGGTTTTATAGGCATTTTCTAACTTATTGATTTTTTGTCTTAATGAACGAGGTACCCAATCAAGCGCTCTTAATTCATCCAAAATAGAGCCTTTAATCCGAAATTCGGCGTAGGTTTTGAACTTGATTTTCTTCGTTGGATCAAATTTTTCGATAGCATCAATTAGCCCAATAAGACCCGAATTAATGAGGTCATCTATCTCAAGATGAGATGGCAACCTGCCAGCTATCCTGTATGCGATGTACTTAACGAGAGGTAAGTATTCCAAGATGACTTCTTCCCGTTTAGCGGGATTTTTGATTTTTGTTTCTGGTAAAAATTCTGTTACGACGATTTCCATAATTATCTCCTCATAACCCATTGTTGTTGAATAATTTTTTCCAGAAGAAACCAATATTGCTGATGTCTTCTGGGGGATTGTTTATATTAATTAATTCATTAGCTATTAAATTTAAGCATCGACTTGCCTTTGAATTAGGGAAAGATTGAACAATTGGTTTCTGAGACTGTACAGATTTTGGGAAATTATTATCCTTTAGAATGTATCCAAGGAAATCGATGAAAACTTCAAGATAGTGGTCAGTAACATTGGTAAGCGTTGAGTATACCTTTCGTCCTTCTTCCGCACTACTAACATTGTTTGTAATCATTCTGAATTTTTTATGACCATAATTTTGGGACAAAACTTTTATCAGTGCGTAGCTATCGGTTATAGATGTTGGTTCTGGAGATACAACTACGATTATATCCTGAGCAGCAGAATTAAAATACATTACATTTGATGATATACCGGCTCCTGTATCAATAAGGGCATAATCAAAATCAAGGGCATAGGTATCAAGAGCTTCAAGTAACATAAGTTTCTGATCAGTTTTAAGTTCCGAAAGTTCCTGAATGCCAGAGGAGGCTGGTAAGATTTTGATGTTCTCAGGACCATCGATTAAAATGTCCGTAACTTTTTTTTGACCTTCTAATAGATGGAAGATATTGTATTTTGGAGTTAATCCTAACAGGACATCAATATTGGCTAAACCCAGATCTGCATCGATGATTAGTACTTTTTTCTTCATACGACTCAGGATGATAGCTAAATTTACTACTATGTTGGTTTTACCAACTCCACCTTTACCACTTGTTACAGCAAAAGTGTGTATAATTTGTTTCGTTAAGGTGGAATTTTGGGGAGCATTGGATTGCTCTTTGTCTGTCAGCTTTCTTAAGGTCGATGCTTGATCCATTTCTTTATCTCCAATCAATATAAAATTAGTTAAAGATTGCAGCAACGACATTTTCTTTCGTTGCTTTCATAATGTCTTCTGGAACATTTTGACCATTTGTAATATAGGATATTGGCTTGTTAGTTTTGATTCCTATATTAAATATACTTCCGAGTTCATTAGTTTCGTCTAATTTGGTAAAAATAAGACTGTCTATATTGAGCATTTCAAAGGCATCTATAATGCTAAATTGATCTTTTTCTTTTGTTGTGCTGCTTAAAACGAGATGGTTTTCAATAATGGGATTAAATTCAAAAGTCTTTTGGAGCTTTTTGATCTGGTTAATGTTTTTCTGGCTATGTCCAACGGTATCAATCATTATGATGTCTTTATCACTGAATGTTTTCAAGATTTGAGTTAACTCAACATTGTTTCGTGCGACTTTTAATGGAACATTTATTATCTGAGCGTAGGTTCGAAGTTGTTCAACAGCTCCGATTCGGAAAGTATCGAGTGTTATAATCCCGACCTTTTTCTTTTCCTCGATGGTTTTTTTGGCTGTAATTTTGGCTAAAGTTGTTGTTTTTCCGACACCAGTTGGTCCGACTAAGGCGATGACTTTGGTTCTATTGGAATCTTCATTATAGTTTATAAAAATGAGTTTTCTCAATTCTTTTCTGACTTGTTCAAATACCATTTCCTGGTCATCTTTTAATTCTTCAGATAAATTATCTTTTGCTAATTCAATTATTTCAGCAGCGAGTTGTCTATCCACTCCGTTTAAGATAAGTTTTTTGAATGCTTGAACGAATGGATTATTTGCTATGGCTTCTTCTGTAAGTGAATCGTCTTGAAAAACACTTTTTAAAAGCCATTTGATATCGTTAATTTCTGTCTTTAGAAGATTGATTTGAGATGAGAAGTGAGATGCATTGTTTTCAATAATGTTATTTACATCATCTTTGATAGTTAATACTGCTGTTTGTACAGAATCAGAGTTATCATTGTAAGAGGAGTTTTCACTCAAAGAAACCCGACTATTCGTCAAAATACCGTCACTTCTGTTTTGATATGTATTAAATTTTGACGCTTTTGTGGTTGTAGATCTTTCGTTATTCTGATCGACTACAGCTGTTACTTCAATCATAGTTTTGTCCATTAAACCAAAGGAATTTTCCTCAGGAGGAATTGTTTTTGAAGATAAAATGATGGCATCTGGACCAAGATCATTTTTGACCATCTTAAGAGCTTCTTTTATGTTGATTGCCTGATATTTCTTAACTTGCATTGAGTGTAACCGTTCCTAATGATGTTATTTGTACATCTTCAGTAATCTCATTGTGGGACAATACCGTTAATCCTGGAATAAACTTCTCAGTCAGTTTTCTAAGTTGCGAACGAATCGCCGGAGCACATACAACAACCGGTAAACTGTTCGCTAAATCAAACTTTTCTGAGAATTGTGATATGTTACTGAGCAATGTTTGTGCCATCTTGGGTTCGATAATGAGGTAGGTGCCTGTATCGGTTTTTTTGATGCTGTTGAAGAGTATTTCTTCTATTTTTGTATCAAGTGTTATTACATTTACCAGATTCTCGTCTGTTTTGTATTGATTCGTAATATTTCTCGCTAAGGCTTGTCTGACATATTCTGTTAAGATTTCAGGGTCTTTTGTAATTGTTCCATAATCTGAAAGCGTTTCGGTTATCGTTAATAGGTCTCTGACGGAGACTTTTTCTTTGAGTAGGTTTTGTAGGACTTTTTGAATTATTCCGAGTGGCAGTGTATTTGGTACTAATTCTTCGATTACTTTTGGATGTGATTTCCTCAGGATTTTCAATAGTTCTTCAGTTTCTTGTTTACCCAGGAGTTCATTTGCGTGTTTTCGAAGGACTTCGGTAAGATGTGTTGCGATGACTGTGGAGAGATCAACTACTGTATAACCATTAATTTGAGCTTGTTCGCGCTGATCATCTTTAATCCAGGTAGCTGGGAGTCCAAATGCTGGTTCTTTTGTGGTGATACCTTCGATTTCTTTTGTAACAGTGCCGGGATTCATTGCTAAGTAGTAGCCTGTTAATAGTTCACCTCTTGCCACTTCGATACCTTTTATTAATAGAGAATACCCGCCAGGTTTGAGTTCTAAATTGTCTCTTATATGGATGGGTGGAATGATAAATCCCATTTCGAGAGCGAATTGTCTGCGGATGTTTTTTATTCTATTGAGTAGTTCTCCATTTTGTTCCGAATCAACGAGAGAAATTAATCCATAACCGACTTCGAGAGCTATTAAATCAAGAGGAAGAATAGATTCAATTTTCTCGGGTTCTTTTATTTCAGGTTCAGCCGATGTTTGTTCCTCTTCCATTTTTCTTGAAGACATCTGTTTATAGATGTAGTATGAAATAACACCTATTATTCCTGATAAGAGAAAGAATATAAAATGAGGGAATCCAGGTATCAGTCCTACGAAGAAGATGATTACAGAGACTAATGCAATTGCTTTTGGCTGTATATAGAGCTGGTCTGTGAGTGTATCACCAAGATTTGTTTCTTCTGCTGCTCTTGTGACCATTATTCCAGCGGATGTTGAGACAATTAATGCTGGTATTTGAGACACAAGTCCGTCACCAATAGTCAGTAGTGTGTAGTTCTGGGCAGCTTGGGCAACTGCGAGATGTTGTTGCACAACTCCAATGATGAGACCACCTATGATATTGATGAGAGTAATGATAATTCCTGCAATGGCATCGCCTCTAACGAATTTACTCGCTCCATCCATTGCTCCATAAAAATCAGCTTCATCTTCGATTTCTTTTCTTCTTTTTCTTGCCTGATCTTCGCTAATTAAGCCTGCGTTTAAATCGGCATCGATGCTCATTTGCTTACCTGGCATAGCATCAAGTGTGAATCTCGCCGATACTTCAGCTACTCTTCCAGCACCTTTGGTAATAACGATAAAGTTTATTACAACGAGTATGAGGAAGATGATACCACCTACTACATAGTTTCCACCTACTACAAAGCTTCCGAAGGTTTTGATCACATGACCAGCTGCCTGTTCTCCTTCATGACCGTGGAGTAAGATAAGTCGTGTTGAAGCAACATTTAGTGAAAGTCGAAATAGAGTTACTATTAATAATAAGGATGGGAATACTGAAAAATCGAGAGGTTTCATAGAGTAGATGGATACGAGTAGAATGAGAATGGCTAAACTGATACTTGTTACAAGTAATGTATCGAGCATAAATGGTCTGATCGGAAGAATCATAACCAATAATATGCCCATTATTGCGAAGGGAAGGATGATGTCCTTATTTTTGAGTATTATATTAAATGTAGTTGGTGCTTTTATATTTTGGACTGCCATCTGCGTTCTCTCCTTTTCAATATGTTAGCTGTTGAATACATAAATTTATTTAAAATCCTATTTCATTGTAGGGGCGAGGTTTT
>CAZYWQ010000103.1:6764-7789 GCA_964651675.1 uncultured Candidatus Sumerlaeota bacterium
CTACTAAAATATGTTTTTATATTTCTCCGAGTTAAGTTGATAAATATAACTAAGAACTTCAGCGACAGCTTTATATAAGGTCGTTGGTATGAATTCACCGATCTTGACTTTCTTATAGAGTTCTTGAGCAAGTGGTTTGTTTTCTATAATTGGAATCTCATTATCTTTAGCGATATTTTTTATTTTTTCAGCGATGAATCCGCCTCCTTTTGCAACACATTTCGGTGCTGGTAACTCACTTCGTCTATATTCTAAGGCGACTGCTAAGTGTGTTGGATTTGTAACAACAACGGTTGCTTTTTTTACATCTTCCATCATTCGTCTACGGGACATTTGAGTTTGTATTGATCTAATTCTCTGTCTGACAAGCGGATTCCCTTCTCTCTCTTTGATTTCTTCTTTTAATTCCTGACGGGTCATCTTGAGTTTTTGGTGGATTTGCCATTTCTGGTATCCTAAGTCTAACGCAGCAAGAATTATCAATAAAAAGGAAACTCTTAATCCGAGTTTAATCGCTGCTTTTGCGATGAAGTTGAGTATGTTTATCGGTTCAAAATTCATTAGTTTCGGGATGTTTTTGATTTCGGTTCTAACTGAAAAGTAAGCGATGCTTGCGATTATAATTATTTTAAGTACGGATTTGATAAATTCGACTATGGATTGTTTAGAAAAAATACGCTTGAGTCCTCGGATGGGACTGATGTTTGACAAATCAGGTTTTATTTTGTTAGGTGCGAAAATGAATCCGACCTGAAGAAGGTTTATGAATACACTACAGACGATTACGATGAATATTACAGGTAGCAAAATAGAAAGAAGTTGTTTCACAAAAAGAGTACCATAAACACCGATGTTTTCGACTGAGATTTCTGGAAAGTTCTTTGGTGTTGTAAAGTAATAAGTCCATATTTCACGAAACTGATTAAGGATAAAAGTTCTGAAAAGTAGAAACAGTAATACCAGTGAGAAAAAGACAGAGATGGAAGATACTTCCTTACTAAACGCCACCTGACCTTTTTCCCGAG
>CAZYWQ010000103.1:7799-8102 GCA_964651675.1 uncultured Candidatus Sumerlaeota bacterium
CATGCGCTTCAGGCATAATTTACCTTCTTTCTCTATAGAATTTTTCCATCTTATTTCTTCATTTACGGAACTGGTGATAGGAGTTTCACTATTTTATAAATCTGTTTGATTAATTCCGAGTTGAAAAAGTTGTCACACATAATGAAAACGAATTTCATTAGTAATACGGTGAAAATAAGCCCTACTAATATTCTCATTGGAAAACTTATATCGAATATATTGATTTGCGGAGCTGTCTTGGCTAAAATTCCGACTGCTAAGGTCAAAATTACGAGAATTGCAATCAAGGGTGCGGCGATTTTG
>CAZYWQ010000104.1:0-8092 GCA_964651675.1 uncultured Candidatus Sumerlaeota bacterium
CCTATGATGTGTCCATAATATACATAAGGAGGTTCAAGAAAATTCGGCACTGTGTCGTTATCTACGATAACTTCAAAATCGATTGTAGTGGACTCACTGGGGCTTAAACTTGCATAAGAAGTTATATTTGCTGATACACCGGAAGGTAGATGGGATTGGTCGACAGAAAAGTTATATGTTACAGGTTCAGTGCTCACATTTGTGACTGTGAGAGTTTTATTTATTGTCCAAGTTGTAAGAGTTAGATCGTCGTATCCGAGATTTATATCCCCGGGTTCAACAATAATTTCAACTTGAGCAGCAGCATAAACATCAATGCGTCCAGCACCCTGTGTCATTACATCCAGATTCAAATCTTTTGCTGTACTCATTAAAGCCGATTTTATTTGCGAAGGAGTCCAGTCTGGATGAAGCTCGAGGAGTAATGCTGAAGCACCAGCAATATGCGGTGTTGCCATCGAAGTCCCGGATATGGTGGCAGTTCCGCCATCTAAAAATGTAGATTTTATGAGTACACCCGGTGCACAAACTTCTGGTTTAATTCCTGATGTAATAGGTGTAGGACCTCTTGAGCTAAAATCTGCGAGTTCGTCACTTTTATTTGTTGCTCCGACAGTGAAGGCTTTTCGTGCACATCCAGGTGAGCCAATTGTCTCATAGCAATGATCATTTCCTGCTGCGATAGCACATACAACGCCTAAATCAACTGCATTATCAACCGCTTGGCATACATCATCATCAGGACTTCCTGGTGTTCCAAGACTCATACTGATAACATCGACTGCATCATCTGTTCCGGGATCACCGTCAGGATCACAAGCATATTCAACAGCAGCTATGATGTATGAATCGAGCATTTCGCCTGCTGAATCTATTGCCTTGAGTGCCATAAGATTAGCGCCAGGTGCAACACCAATGACTGAACCGTTTGCTGCAACAATTCCTGCGCAGTGTGTTCCGTGACCATAAGGATCGATTGGATTGGAGTCATTATCACCGAAATCGTATCCACTGTTAACTTTATAACCAGGACCGAATCCTCCACCCAAATCAGGATGTGTGTAATCGATTCCTGTATCTATTACGGCAACAATTATTCCGTTCCCGGTTGCTCCAAGATATGTCCAGACATCGTCAGCATTGATCAAAGGAACACTATCGGAAAGATAAAGCTGATGTTTTCTTTCCGGATATATTTTTTTGACATAGTGTAACTTTTTTACTTCTTCAAACTCTTTGTCAGTCAGGGATGTAGCCACTCCATTAAAAACCGTGAAGTATTCATAGTTAATTGAGGAAGTGATTGATTTCGCAGATTGTTTTGATGAAGAAAGAGAGTTTTTGATTTTATCGAAGTCTTTATAGAATTGATTATGTTCATTTTGTAAAGAGGCTTTTAATGCAATTCGCTCATTGGCTGATGATTTTCTATAAAATGCAATTGGCGCAGACTGAAATTGGACAATATATTTCCCTTTTTTGATTCCTGTATGTGGAGAAGCTGTATTTTTATATGTAAGAATATGTTTATTGGATAATGTTTCCGAAGCCAAATTAAAGGCAAAGGTAAAAAGAATTATAAGTATAAATAGTTTTTCATTTCATTCATTCCGAGATTGTGGCGGTCACAGTTATGCAACATAAATATTGCATTACGCTTTGAAACGGAATCTATTTATTACTAATTTATATATTAAAAATAATCAAACAGTTAATTATTAAATGGCTATAGTGCATTATGCAAAGAAGTTTTTTACACAATATAACATCAACGAATTTCATGGATCACACGCTAAATTTTTCACTTTTTTTGTTTGTTATTGTTGACAAGCAAGTTTTGAATAAATTAGGTTTCTTATTGATATGGTAGAGGAAACTTTCTTGAAAAATATCGAACCTAAAATTCTCGATATTGGTAAAGAATTGTTATCTCTGGCGGACAAATCTAATCGCCGAAATAATCTGTTTACTCGAACTTATTGGGAAGAAAAATTTCTCGATATAATAATGCAGCGTGAGACTCTTAAGGTTCAGATGCTGCGATATATCGATACTTATCCTGCCTTGCAGACTTATAATCAGCGCCTGAAACATCTGATTCAGTACATCGACGATAGAGAAATCTTGAGAGATAAGTTGGTTCGTCCTTTCATAACACTTCTTAAGCTTCATCCCATTCCTTTAAATTATTGTTATGGACTTGGCATCTCAATAGGAGTTGCTCTTTTTGCTCATAAATTCATCGCTGGAACAAATCCTAAGGAAGCCTTTGACTATATCAATAATTTGATTAAGCGAAAGATGTGTTGTACACTCGATATTTTGGGTGAGGCAGTTTTGAGTGAGAATGAAGCTGATGAATATACAAAAGGATATTTGGAAGTACTCGAAGGTGTTGGGAAATTACTTAAAGAGAAAAATGTATCTTATCAATTAAATGTTTCGGTCAAACCTTCATCTTTCTATTCGCAATTTAAACCGTGTGCACCAGAAACAACCGCCGATAAGGTTTGCGAGCGACTTTTTACGATTCTGAGAAAGGCAAAAGAGCTTAATGCCTTTGTCAATCTAGATATGGAGCAGTACGATTATCGGGATGTGACATTGAAGATTTTTGAAAGGATGGCATTTGATAAAGAGTTTAAAGATTATCCCCATCTTGGGATGGTGATTCAGGCTTATTTAAAAGATGCACTGAGTTTTACTCATAGAGTTCTTGAATTGGCTCAAAAACGAGAAGCTCCGTTTATGGTGCGACTTGTGAAAGGTGCTTATTGGGATTATGAAATTATTATTGCTAAACAGCGTGAATGGGAAATCCCTGTTTTTATGAATAAATGGCAGTCGGATGCAGGTTTTGAACAGATAACACGACTCCTTATCGACAACTATCCCAGAGTAGAACTTGCAATCGGAAGTCACAATGTTCGCAGTATCAGTTATGCGATGGCTTATGCTGATGCGAAAGGAATTCCTAAGGAGAAACTTGAGTTTCAGATGCTCTATGGTATGGGAGATGATATTAAGGAAGCTATTGCGGAGATGAATTATCCTTTGAGGGTCTATGCACCTTATGGAGAGATGATTCCCGGGATGGCGTATTTGGTGCGTCGGATATTGGAGAATACATCGAATGAATCATTTTTAAGGCAGCGTTCCGTTAGTAAATCTGCTGCCGAAGAATTACTGAAGAATCCGCTTCAATTTGCGAGGGATGAAAATGAACAAAAGCAATTCACAGAAATTTCTCAATGAACCTGAAACAAATTTTAGTTTTGTTGAGAACCAAAAAGCAATGAAAGATGCTATCAGTAAAGTTCAACAGATGTTGAATAGGGAGTATCCTCTGGTAATAAACGGCTTGGAGAAAAAAAGCACGGATATAATACCATCTGTCAATCCATCCAAACCCTCTGAAATAGTCGGCAGGATTCATTTTGCCAGTAAAGAGCAGGCAAATGAGGCGATCGAATCGGCTGCAAGGGCATTTGAAAAATGGTCACGGACTCCACCTAAAGAAAGAGCAAATTGTCTGCATCGATGCGCAGAAATAATGCGGAGTCGTAAGTTGGAATTGGCTGCATGGGAGATTTTGGAATGCGGTAAAAACTGGCAGGGAGCGGATGCTAATATCTGCGAAGCAATCGATTATCTCGATTACTATGCAAGGGAAACGGAATTTTTAGCGGAGAAAAATCTGTTGGGTGGAGATATTCCCGGAGAAACGAATCATTATTTTTATGAACCGAGAGGAGTTGCGGTGATTATTTCGCCATGGAATTTTCCTTTAGCGATTCTTACCGGAATGAGTTCGGCAGCTTTAGTAACAGGCAATACGGTTGTTTTCAAACCTTCCGGACAGTCATCGGTAATAGGTGCGAAGTTGATGGAAATTTATAAGGAAGGTGGAATACCAGCAGGTGCGGTCAATTATCTTCCGGGAAGAGGTTCGGTAATTGGAGACTTTATTGTATCACATCCGAAAGTGGCTGTTATTGCCTTCACAGGCTCTATGGAAGTTGGATTGCGCATTAATAAACTCGCATCAGAAGTTAAGGAAGGACAGAATTTCGTCAAGAAGGTCATAACAGAGATGGGTGGGAAAAATGCTGTCATCGTTGATGCAACGGCTGATATTGATGAAGCTGTGAAAGGAGTTGTGACATCTGCATTTGGTTATCAGGGACAGAAATGTTCCGCCTGTTCACGAGTTATTGTTTTCGATAATATCTACGACAGATTTTTGAATCGTCTGGTCGAGGCTACAAAGAGCATTATAGTTGGTAGACCAGAAGAACCTGAGACTTTTATGGGTCCATTAATCGATAAGAGTGCTAAAGAAAACACGTTGAAGTATATTGAGATTGGCAAGAAGGAAGCGAAGTTAGTTCTGGAGATGGAAGTTCCAAAAGAGCTTCAGGATGGATATTATGTAGCACCTGTTATTTTTGGAGATGTGCCACCGAATAGTCGAATTGCGCAGGAAGAAATTTTTGCTCCTGTTTTGTCAGTGATGAAAGTGAGGGATATAAATGAAGCGTTGAAGATAGCAAACTCAACGCGATTTGCTTTGACGGGAGGATTATTTTCTCGCACACCTGAACATATTGAACTGATAAAACGTGGATTTAAAGTGGGGAACTTATATATCAACCGCAAGATTACGGGTGCAATTGTTAGTAGACAACCGTTTGGAGGATTTAAGATGTCGGGGATAGGCTCGAAGGCAGGAGGTTACGACTACCTCCAGCAATTTTTACTCCCTCGAACCATCACAGAAAACACAATGCGCCACGGCTTCGCTCCGATTTGATTGAAAATATGTAATGTTATATTTAATTAGACTAAAAACGAATTATTACAAAGCCAGCTATATATTCTCAAGAATTTGCTTTTATTAAAGGTGTTAATTGGTCGATATTGAAAAATCACCATTTCAGTATTCAGATAATAGTGAAATAAGGTGGTGAACATATAGTGATATTACGAAGAAAATTTTCTGGGAGACACATTAGTCTTATTTCTCTCTACATATAGGATTAAAAGCACAAAATGCTCCCTGAGATGTAAATCCAATAAGAAACCCTGTCATATCGTTCATACCCAGCAAGGCAATCAATGGATCAAGCTTAGGGATTATTGCTACTTCTCGTTCACTTTGATCCAACTGTTCAGGAGACAACCACAATTTCAACAGAACTATTTCTGTTGTGTGAACATTACCAGTAATATCTTCTATTAAAGTGAAACCGATTGCCCGTGGTAAAAGTAATCCCCAATCGTGAGCCATACCTTCCGATAAAACTGTCTGAGGACAAAATGGATTTGGAATGAAAGGAATTATAGGACTCTGATGTGATTGAATAGGATTTTCCACCACCACATTCAAAACAGGTGGTTCTTCCGGAAAGCGATCATGCCAATGGGCAGGAGAATCCTGAGTAAGTTGAGCCTGTCCATGCTGAGCGTGGAAATTAGGAAGTTGGTTATCCAGATATCGATTTACCCAAATCTCACAAGGGCGTGAAGGACTATCTCCTACTCTACGACGAATTTCAAGAATATTCATTATTTTCCTCCAATTGATAAAATGTGGGATACTGGTTCAAGAGAATTAAGTCCCAGAGTTACGATATACCGATGGAACTTTGATAATAAGAGGTTCTATCCACTCTGGGGGTGTTTCATTTTTCTGCTCAGCTTTTTTTCTTTGTTCCTCAAAGCTCTTTTTCATCAGGTCTAACTTATCAATAAGTTGGATATAATGTTCCTCGGAAATTATTGGTTCCCTGACTCGCACTGCCACCCATTTACCAGCATATTTATTATAAAGCTCACTATAGAGGAATCTTAAATCTTCTTGTGAGAGAGCAGAAGCAGTTTTTTGTGTGTTTTCCAATTCCATTAGCCGTTTGACTGCACTATGTACAACCTGCTGATATGTAGTTTCTTTGCCCTCTGCAACAAACTTTGGGATATAATCCCATGCCCCCAATCTCATACATTCTTTCAGACTTTGTATATCTTCCGGAGCAGGCGATGTGTCCGAAAAATGCGCTGTCCAAATAATTATAACAGTCTGAGGAAACCTATCCGCAATTGCCTTTAGAATAACAAATTCAGACCACACACCCTTAAGGAGACGATCAACAACAATAACATCATATGGATTCTTTATTATTTTTTCTAGCCCTTCGTTTTTATCCTCTGCCGTATCTACATTGAATTTAAATTTTTCATTATGAGACTCGAATCGAGTCTTTAATAGTTCTGCCATCTTACTTTCATCTTCAATAATAAGGACTCGCTTTTCCGATGGTTGTTCCAACACATTATCGGTTTTAATTGGTTGTTCATTCATTCTATAATCCTCCTTTCTTGTTCTTGTGGCAGAAAGATTTCAAATCTTACTCCCTCTCCGGGAGTTCCCGTCTCCTTAATTTCTCCGTTATGGGATTCAATCACTTGTCGGGTGATTGTGAGTCCGAGACCGGTTCCACCGCTGGTCGTAAAGAAAGGCTCAAATATTTTGGGCTTAATTTCGTAAGGAATCCCCACACCTGTATCCTCATAGATTATGCATACTCGCGAAGACATAGCTATTTTTTTTTCTGTACGTTCCATTTTTTCTGTATCGCAAGAGATTGTGATTTTGAGTGGAACATCCTTTTTTTGGTAGCGAATGGAATCCTCGATGAAGGAGGAAAACACTTCTTGAAACTGTTTCCAGTCAATTTTAACTTGAGTATTGGATTTCAGATTACCTTGAGAAATTGAAATGGAAGGACGCTCCTCGGAACAACTTTTAACTAATCTTTTAACAAGTTCATCAACTGCCATAGCCGGATCAACTTGAATAGGACGAGGTCCAACAAACTTTTTAAATTCAAGAATCACTCGTAGGGTGTTTCGAATGCTTTCCTCAGCCCTTTCAACCAAATTTGTTGTGGTTGGGTCATTAGAATACTTTTCGCGGATTAAAGCAAGATATTCTTGTGCTGGTGGAAGGCGGTTACCTATCCTGTGAGCAGCGGCTCCAGATGTCTCCCGCCAGGCTCTTTTCATCGCTTCCTGCTGAAGGACAAGCTTTGTGGCTTTTTCCTTTTGCTCTGCCAATGCAAAATCGTGTAATGCTAGAGCAATACGACGGGCATACATATGGTATTCATTTAATTTGTTTATATTAACACTATTTGTTCTGTCACAAAGAAGTACTAATACCCCGAATGGTGTGGCTTCAAACTCTGAACAAATCGGCAATGTAGCAGCTTCTATGCACTTGCTAAAAATGTTTGCTGCTTCAGGAGGCATCCCTTCCAGCCTTTTTCTTATAAATCCTGTACCTGATAAATCCTGGGAGATAATGCATTTATTCGTTAAAATGGCAGTACAAGGTAAAGATCCTTCTCGATCTAACTTAATAATCGGTTCTGCAATCTCTCCATAATGTTTTTGCTCCGAGGTACCTTTACTTGTTGCTACCAGACGGGCATAATTTCCCTCACGGACACGGATATGCACCATAACCCCATATCTCTCAGCACAGTGTTGAACAATAGCATCAAGTGCTTCTTTAGGTGAACCACAGAGTGCAAGCCGTCCTTCAAGCTCTGCATCATAAAATGGTTCAAACGAAACAGGTTGACCAGCAACAACGCGACCTATTTCTTCGGCAAATGGTATAAGTCTGGGTATATCATCTTCGCTTACTGCTCTTCTGTTAACTTTATTATCCACATTGAATGTTGCAAGAAGTTTTCTTTCGTTATTAAGTATGGGCCAGCCAAGAGATGGATAAGTCTTTCCTAACAAATCTCCAGTTGGATCAATTCCATGTTCCCTATCTTTCCATAAAATGGGTCCCCTTCTATTAATTTCAGCATCTGAATATTTGCTATCCCTTCTAATCTTTTGTTGCGAAGACTCCACACCTACTTCTTGCCCGATGGCATAGACAAGTTGGAAAATATAATCCGGCTCTTCAATGGGAGCATAGATACGAATCTTGTCATACCCTAAAAGCCACATAGTCTCACAAAGAATCTGTAGACGTCTTTCCTTATCCATTGTTGCAAGAAATTCTGTCTCAGTT
>CAZYWQ010000105.1:0-8078 GCA_964651675.1 uncultured Candidatus Sumerlaeota bacterium
TATTTTTTAGTGTTATTGATTTCATCATCTATTATTAAGGTTATTTCTTATAGATTGAAATTTGTCATTTATTAAATAGGATATTAGTTTCTGGATTTACAAATATGCAATAGTTTTGTTTGCTAATATGCTAAGTAGGACAGAACAATGTTGCCACAGGCAGCCTACGGCTCTGTCCCTACAAATTACTGAAGGAAAATTTACAATTAAAGATGACTGATTCAACTCTAATTTGTGAAGGAAATTTTGAGTTAGTTTCTGATTATGCACCTAAAGGTGATCAGCCACAGGCTATCAAGCAGCTTGTGAATGGTTTGAATAGTAATCTTAAACATCAGGTTTTGCTTGGTGTAACAGGTTCTGGAAAGACCTTTACTATGGCGAATGTTATTGCTCAGGTGAACCGACCTACGCTTGTTATAGCCCATAATAAGACACTTGCGGCGCAATTATATAGAGAGTTCAAGGAGTTGTTTCCGAATAATGCGGTTGAATATTTCGTTAGTTATTATGATTACTACCAGCCTGAAGCCTATCTACCAAGCACTGATACTTACATCGAGAAGGATTCGTCTGTTAACGAAGAAATAGATAAGATGAGACACTCTGCAACAGTTTCGATTTTGACAAGACGGGATGTGATAGTTGTTGCGAGTGTTTCTTGCATTTATGGAATTGGTGCTCCTGAAACTTATCTCGGTATGCATCTCTTTCTTGAAAACAATATGAACTATCCAAGAAATCAGTTGTTAAAGAAATTGGTTGAGATTCAATATGAGAGAAATGATTTAGATTTTTTCAGAGGAACTTTTCGGGTTAGGGGAGATGTGGTCGATATTTATCCTTCAAACGAGGAGAAGAAGGCTATTCGCATCGAATATTTTGGAGATTCTATTGAGTCAATTTGTGAGATTGATCCATTAAAAGGAACTACAATTAATAAATTACAAAAAGTGATTATCTTCCCAGGTAGTCATTATGTGACTCCTGAAAACGATCTTGAAAGAGCTATCAAACAAATAAAAACTGAGCTTCAGGAGAGACTCGAGGAATTGACATCGCAGAACAAACTTCTTGAAGCGCAAAGATTGGAACAGCGCACTAACTATGATCTTGAGATGCTTTCTGAAACGGGATTTTGTACGGGAATAGAAAACTATTCTCGTCATTTGACTGGAAGAGCTGCTGGGGAACATCCTCCTGTTTTATTGGATTATTTTCCGAAGGATTTTTTATTATTCATCGATGAAAGTCATGCAACCATTCCACAGATAAGAGGAATGTTTAATGGAGATAGGTCTCGAAAGGAAACTCTTGTTGAATATGGTTTTAGACTTCCGTCTGCATTAGATAATCGACCGTTAAGATTCGATGAATTTTGTGATTATATAAATTTTGCCATTTATGTATCTGCAACTCCTGCGGATTATGAATTGGAAAAGTCACGAGGTGTTGTTATTCAACAAATCATCCGTCCAACAGGATTGATCGATCCAGAAATCGAAGTCAAACCTGCTACAAATCAAGTTGATGATTTATTCGATGAGATTAAAAAGAGAACAGAGAAGAAAGAAAGGGTGATGATAACTTCTTTGACTAAAAGAATGGCAGAGAATTTATGCGATTACTATAGTGAATTGGGAATAAAAGTCAGATATTTGCATTCGGATATTGATACAATAGAACGCGTACGCATCATCAGAGATTTGAGAAAAGGAGAGTTCGATGTTTTGGTGGGAGTGAATCTCTTGAGAGAAGGATTGGATATACCAGAGGTATCTTTGGTGGCGATATTAGACGCTGATAAAGAGGGATTTTTGAGAGCGGAGAAATCTCTTATACAGACTTGTGGAAGAGCAGCAAGAAATGTGAATGGGAAAGTCATTTTATATGCCGATAGAATCACGAAATCGATGAAGAAAACAATCGATGAGACGAATCGAAGACGAACTATTCAGTTGGAATTTAACAGAAAGAATAATATAACTCCGAAATCCATTGTTAAATCAATATCAAATATTTTGGAATCTGTTTATGAAAAAGATTATGTCGATGTACCTATAGTTTCAGATGAGGAGGAAAAGTATTTATCAGAGAAAGATATCAAAGAGAAGATAGAGCAATTAAAGAGTGAAATGATGGATGCGGCAAAAAATTTACAATTTGAAAAGGCAGCAGAATTGCGTGATAGGATGTTTGAGTTAGAGCAATTTGAATTGAATTTTTTGAAATGAAATTTTATTTACCTTCTTAAATTTGATCCCAGACTTCTCTTAGTATTACAATTATGAATCGAAATAATTCGAAATATGCAAAACTTAAGGAAAGCCTTGATAGGCTTTATGAAACTTACAACATTCGATTTTTATCACCAGATCCGTTGGAATTTATACACAAATTTGATAATCCATTGGATAAGGAGATTTCCGCTTTACTGGCTTCTGTTCTTGCTTATGGACAGGTAAAAATAATCAATAAAAATCTGAATACCATTTTTGAGAGGATTGATTTTTCTCCTTATTCATTTGTTTTAAACTTCAATCCTGATAAGGATGCTAACAGATTTTCTTCATTTAAGCATCGTTTTACATCAGGAATTGATATTGCCAATTTATTTTTTATCTTAAACAAAATATATTCTGAGTATGGTTCATTGAAGGAATTTTATTATGAAGGATATAGTGAATCAGGTGAAGATATAAAAAATTCATTAATCAGTTTTGTGGACAGATTTTTATCCTATCCTGTAATATTTGATAATAAGAATAAGAATGTAGCGGTGCGATTCATCGCACATAAAAAATTATGTCGGATAAATCCGACCGCTACAATGAAATTAAATGCGAGAGATATTTCATCGTTAAGATATTTATTTCCATCGCCAAAACAGGGGAGTGCTTGTAAGCGATTAAATCTATTTCTCCGGTGGATAGTAAGGAAGGAAGACGGGCTTGATTTTGGACTCTGGGACAAAATTAATCCGAATAAATTGATTATGCCTGTTGATACACACATTGCAAGGATATGCAGGAACATAGGACTCACAAAGAGAAATTCGGCTGATTGGAAAATGGCAAAAGAAATCACAGAAAATCTAAAAAGATTAGATCCCGATGACCCAGTGAAATACGATTTTGCTATCACACGACTTGGAATTGTCGAAAAATGCACAGGCAAAAAAATTCAAAGTAAATGCGCACGTTGTCCCATCAAAGATATTTGTAATATAAGTTAAATGACCTTTTTAAAAGTCTGAAAATCCAAAGGCTATGCACAAAGTCTAAAACCAGTAGGAGATTCAATAATACATTGTATCTCTTTAGATCTGCTAAATATGAATAGTTAGCTAAAAGTGTGAAGTTATCTGTGGATTTTATTAGATAATTTTTTTAGAAAAGAGGGATAGATCACTTGGATTAGTTTTTTTTCTTACAAAGATTTCAATAACAATAAAATAACATAAAAAATTATTCTCAAAATTAATCGTTGTTCCAAATTATAAATAATATCAATCTTTATTAATTGTATTATTTTAAACTTATTAATAAATTTATTGACTTTTAAGTTCATTTGATAAATTAATAAATTTTAAAGCCTACTACATAATATCTTGTTTGTATTTAAATATTAATTTATCTGAGTGAATTATAAAATGGATCCTTTCAATGTGGTAAGTACAGATATTACTAACCTTGAATCTGCATGGAGCGCAGTAGTACCATCTTATTATAGAAATTTTACTGAAAAAAGAGCTCCTGAAGCTTTCAAAGAATGTATCCAGAAGTTCGTTTACTACCGGAAGCTTTTGTTTCCTGTGCCTTGGGATGAAATAGGTATAGCGAATCCTCTTATGAAACTATGGTGTGATAATCGAGATACTAATGAGTGGTTAAATGATGAGCCTATTGTAAAAGGTGCTATGGCTATAGAAATTGCGCGAGAGGAAGAGATAGCACTACTTGATGTTTTTCAAAAAGATATATGCAAAGATCCTTGGTATCATTATTGGCTTCAATTTCAGTTATCAGATGTTGTAACTGATGGATATGTAAGCAGATTAAGTACAAGATCTCGTAATCCAGTTAATCCAATTCTTGAATCACGTAATATTTTGGATAAATTAATTTCAGCAGGTTATTTTAATGATATAAGAGAATCATTATCAAGTATCAAGCTTTCATATTGGCATTTAGAGCAGTGTAAAAAACTCTTCAAATCAGATGTTTTTGTATATGTTTTATCCTATGCATATAGTATGTGCAGGCGAGGACGGAAATATGGAAAAGCTCTCTGTAGTAAAGCGTATACTTCTCATTGGAGTCGGTTCTGCATTCAGTGCCTTCCTCAAATTGATAAATTTGATGAATCCAATATCATTCCATTTAGTGATTTTACTGATTGGGGTGAGGTAGTATATTCTTTGATTCAAGAAGGATTTGTTAGGCACGAAGAGAATGCAATTGTCAGTGTATTGCAGTCTATTCGTGATAGTGTCCAGTCAGGAAATTTTGATTTACATCGTGACTCAGTAAAAGACCAGGTGAGAATACTTGCGAGAGCAGGGATAGAGGGAAAGTGGATTGAAAAACCTTGGTTTGTTAGGATCTCAGCGTTACCTGGAGATTTTGTCAATAAATTACCTTGTGTGGGGAAGGTTTTGTCCCCTGTTTTCAGCATAATAACCTATTTTGGGAACAGTCGTTGGCTTGAGAAAATTGATGCAAAACTCACACGCACAGCAATTTGGAATGTATATAAGAAAACTTTTTATCTTCCAGGTGTGGTCTGTAGGGAATCTAAAGCTGAGTTTAATGAAAAACATGATAATTAAAATCTTCTAAAACTTCTAACTTAGACTGTTTATACATTAAAGCATATGTAAAAAAGGAGAAAAAATGGAAGAGAATAAAAAGTGCATTTCAAAAGTTCCAAATCCTGATGAATTCTACCTGAATACGCCTCTCTACCAAATAATTTTGTTTAGTGATAGTGAAATTGATATTAGTCAATTGCTAGCAATCAAGTATTTTCAAGAACCACTCGATTCTTATTGCCCTTATTGCGATAGACATAGCATATTCCATAATAGCTCAAATCAGATTTCATATAATTCGGAAGATGTTTGCTATAACCATGTTTACAGCATAAAATTTGCTTGTTCACGTAATGAAAATCATAAATTGTTTTATGTTGTACAAATCCTAGACAATACAATACAAAAAATTGGACAATATCCTTCCTTAGCTGACCTACAATTAAAAGAGCTTGTTAAATATAAAAAAATTCTAAGTGACGAGAAATACAAAGAATTTATTAGGGCAATTGGTCTTTCTGCTCATGGTGTTGGTATAGGCTCTTTTGTTTATCTTAGGCGAATATTTGAATCTTTGATTGAAGAAGCGCGCAATAGAGCCTTAAAGGTAAATATTTTGGATGAAGAAAAGTATAAGAAATCAAGGATGATGGAAAAAATCAAAATGTTAAAAGATCAATTACCTGAATTATTAGTTAAGAATGCAAGAATATATAATGTATTAAGCAAGGGAATTCATGAACTAAAAGAAAATGACTGTCTTAAGTATTTTCCGGTTGTCAAAAGTGGAATAGAGCTTATTCTTGATGAAAGACTTGATCAACAGAAGAAATTACTTAAAGCGGAAACTATCAGCAAGGCAATTAAGGAAGCGGGATTTGAAATTGGAAATACGAAATGACAGATATGATATACCCTTATTTGTCGCAATTTTATGACTCACCAAAGCGAGTAATTATGTCTATCCAATTTGATTATAAAAAAGATATGTAAAATACACAGTTTTACTATTTATTTAGATAGCTATTAATAGATACCAATTTGTTATGATATTCTTTATAGAAATTCCTTTAAAATATTTTTATTTTAACTTAATAGTAGCTATGACAGCTTGGTGGTCGGAGAGTTTGGTGTTGATTACTTTATAATCGCTGATTGTGATATTGGGTGAGGTGAATATGTAATCGATTCGACGTTGTGGATTGTCCTCTGGATAGGTCTTGAGAGCTGATTTCCCAGGAATGGCTTCGGCAGAGTCTTTTAGCCCAATCTCTTTTATCTTTTCGATGATGTTTTCTTCATCTGGCGATGCCTCTGGATCAAAATTTAGGTCTCCCATAAATATTATCCGCTCATTGTCTGGGATTTTTTTTATGATTGTCAGAATCCCTTTGATTTGATTGATTCTGTCTGTGTGACTATCGTGCGCTAAGTGAGTAACAAAAATATGATATGGAATTAGATTGTTGACATTGACTTGAGCGTATAAACAGGCTCTTTTTTCTGAGCCTTCGATTTTCGGAAGACCATAATTGTTCATCTGATCGATTTGGAATCTTGAGATAATGGCATTGCCAAAATTACCTTTATTATCTTCAGGCTCAATACTGAAATCCCAGTTGCCAGATTCGATATATTTGGTGTTTTCGACTAATCCTTTAGAGGTGGTTGATAAGGTCGAACCGAATACAAAAAAAGATTTGTTTAATTCAGCAATGGATTTTGGTTGATTTATATAAGTACTTCGTGAGGTATCTTTTGAGCCGAATTCATTGTCGACTTCGTTCAATCCACAAATATCAATGTCGTTATCATTTATGAATTTTGCAATTTTTTGGACATCTTTCATAGAGGCATAAGCGGATGTTCCCGGTGCACAATGATGTATGTTAAATGACATAACGTTTATCTCATTTTTAAATTGAACAGGTTCTGAGACTTCTGTTGTTGCACAGGAAAATGATAAAATGATTAAAAATGAAACAAGAATAGTTGTTATAATATAAGTTTTTTTGCTCATTATTAACCTTTCTTAAATTTGATTAAACTTATTAAAAGAGTGTTGGATAATCAATATAAATTTGGTTAATTTTGTATTGACATCTTCCCCTGTTGATTATTTAGTTTATAGCGTAAAAATAAATTTGTAGAAGAATTTATTTTTGTTTAAAGCGGGAGTAGCTCAATTGGCTAGAGCACTAGCCTTCCAAGCTGGGGGTTACGGGTTCGAGCCCCGCCTCCCGCTCCATTCTTTATTCCTTGTTAATTCCTTGTAAATTTTTCAAGTTTTTCTATTGACTCTTTTTCGATTTCAAGTGAAAAGGTATTTATCATTATGCGAGATAAAGGAATCATTATGAACAAAAAAATATCAAGAAGGAAGTTTATAAGAATTGCATCTGTTGGAACTTTGGGAACTTTTTTTATGTTTAATAAATTTTCTCAAATACCTCTTCTGGCTCAGATTCCTTATGAGCCCGATCCAAGTAGTATCCTCCTTTCTGATACGGATGATTTCCAACTTTCGGATATGTTTAAATTGCAGTTGAATGGGATAAAGGATGAATATCCGTCTATCACTATTGATAATAATGGGAAAGTATGGGTTGTCTGGGTTTCAGAAAGTGAAAGTGGTGAGGGAATTTATCTGACGGAATTTGCTAATGATGAATTCAAGGATATTAAAAGGATAAGTGAAAAGGAAGGTTTTGAGTCTCAACCTGAAATATTGAATTTAGGCAAGGATTTGTTTGTTGTATGGACTGCTAAGAGAAATGGTAACTGGCAGATTATAGGAAAGATGATTAGTGACGGTAAAGCAGGAGATGAAATTATCATTTCTGAGAATGGAGGAATTAATTGGAGACCTGCTTTGACAAAGGATAATAATGGGAACATCTGGATTGTATGGGAAAGAAAGATCGATAAAAACTTTGAGATTGTTTCTCGAAGAATAGAAAATGGAAAATTATCCAGTGTAATGAAAGTCAGCAATGATTTAGATGCAGATAATCGCAGACCCGCTATTGTGTGTGATAAGATGGGAAAAGTCTGGGCAGCTTTTGATAAATATGAAGGAATTGGTAATATTAATGTTTATCTGAAATGTATGAACGATAGAGGTAGTCAAGAGATAAAGGTATCATACCATTCTGCTTCTGATCTTGCACCATCTTTAGCTGTTGATGCTGAGAATCGCATCTGGATTGCCTGGCATAGCAATCGAAGTGGTGAAGATAAATGGGATTTACCGAGATGGTTTCAA
>CAZYWQ010000106.1:0-8075 GCA_964651675.1 uncultured Candidatus Sumerlaeota bacterium
ATATAAAACAAGCCTAATGAAATCTCTCTTTATAGGAAGTGGAAGAACTCCACACGCTATGATTGCCACTAACAAACGACTTGCCATATTCGACCCAAGCAGTCGAGAGAACAGATACATCATAGAGGAAAAAATTAAGTTGAATAAAGAACTAATCGAGAAAGTTGAAAGATTACGAAAGACTGCGGATTTCGTTTCACTACTCACCATCCCTTTTCATGGTATGATAGGATACTATCTTTACAGGGGATTAAAAGGCAACTTTAAAGAACGCGATCTTCTACTTGCATCTCTAATGACCAGTATCGGTTCTGGGCGAAGACTTTTTGATGAAGAAATATCAGTTCTTTCTTCATTGGATAGGACCTACAATATTTTACAAAAAAGACCGCAATTCAGATTTTATCAAGTGGGAATACAGAAAGCCCTTGCTCCCGGATGGTGGAAGATGGAAGATGACCAGAAATCTCGTTACTTAATGGGATTTAATGCTCGTGATTTTTGCCTATTCTATTTCGACAATTTCTGCCCAAGTAATCAATAATAAATTCGATATATTGCCACGAAATCACACAAAAAAAATACAAAAAACTACCAAATTATATTAGACGCGGATTTACACTGATAAAAATAAAAGTAATTCGTATTGTACAATAATTTTATACTAACCTGCCTTATATCTTGACAATCACACAATCATAATTCAAATTCGCAAATTCGTATTATCAAAACGAGCCATAGAAAGGAGAACTACAATGAAACGGCTAGAAGAAACTCAAGAGGAATTCCGCTTTTGAGCCAATGAGTAAACGGCGTAAAGGCTATCCATCAGAAACAAATGTTAAGCGAGGAAAACGAATAGTCCATAGCAAAAAAGAATTGATAGAAAAACTCGGTAGAAATGATCCTTGTCCCTGCGGATCAAAACGATGCTTTTAAGAATTGCTGTATGAAGAAAAAGCGATACAATGGCTCGATGAGAAATTATTATTTTAGAGATAAAGATTAAGATGTTAATAAAACAGGTGAGGGAATAGTTAAAAACCATCCCTCACCATCTTCAATCCTTAATAATCCCATCTTCCTTCAATACCTTTTGTATTTCCTTTGTCCATCTCTCATATCCGATATCATTAAAATGCAAGCCATCGCGGGTCATCTCAGCAGGTAACAAACCATCATCTCCAACAAGCAAAGTATACAAATCAATCAATCGACAGTTCTCTTCGGACGCTGTTTTTTTAACCAGCTCATTCCATTCCAATATACGCTTATTCAGATGCTCATGATAGCGATAGTTAGTTCCAGTCGGAGGACAAGTAACGAGTATAATCTTAACATCAGCAAACATACTCCGAGCCCTTCCAATAACATATTTATAAGCTCCCAGCCAGTACTCTATTGGTATGCTTTTGCTACCTATATCATTCGTTCCAATCAGGAAGAAAATATGCGAAGGATTGCAATCAAAAATACTCTCCTTCATCCTCAAAGTAACACCACGATAAGGCATCGTAGCTGAAGGGAAATTACACACACCATCTGAGACAATTCCCCGATTCAAAACAGGCATATCAGGGAAATATTTTTTCACCTTAAATCCCTGAGTTAATGAATCACCTAAAAAGACAATGTATTTCTGATCGGATTTCAGCGACTTGTTTTCTTCACGAAATTCTTCTACCCGATTAAGCCAAAACTGTTGCCACTTCCCAAGTTTTGGTTTTTCAGCGACTTCAGTTTTCTGATTAGATCCAGATGTTTGTTCCTCTGCCAGAGCAGTTCCGACAATCATTCCAAATAAAACAACACAAACTAAAAAAGAGAAGAAGATTAATTTCTTCATAACCATTTTCTCCTTCAAGAATTGATTTAATTTCGAAAAAGATATATCAGGAAGATAAGATACGGTCAAATGCTAATATAAAATATTTTGAAATTAAACTATAGTATATTGTAGTGGTCAGATTTATCCGACAATATTATATTATTAAATTTAATCACGGAAACACGGAATTACAGAATCACGGATAGAAATCTTTTGACTAAATGTAGTGAGTACCTTTAGGTGCGTTTTATTATTAAAAAATTATAACGGATCTAAAGATCCTCACTACATTTTTGTTTTTTCCCCGTGTTTCCCTTTTTCAGTGCTTCCGTGATTTCTTAATTTCTTGAGTACTCTAACAATACATATTGACAATTTCCGAGATACACATTTTGATTTTCAATATAAATTGTGCTATAAGAAAACCTAATAATTAATTTTTAATCAAAGGTAAGGAAATGGGAACAAAATTAAGTTTTGGCAGTAAAGCACCATTAGAACCAGGGGAAGTGATCTTATACCAACATCCTTCAATAGGATTTGTATCAGCATTATCATTACCTACATATCGAATATTTTTTCCAATACCAATGGTCATGAGGCTTGAATTAAACATAACAAACAAGCGTCTTTTAATTGTAACAAGAATGTTTGGTAAATTACTTTCCACATTTTGGGCTTGGTATCCATCTCAAAAACCACCTCAGGATGATGAAGAAATTGCGAAGTTTAGCACAAGTTCTAATAAGATGGGTGAATATTTAGAGATTATCACTAAAAATAAAAAGAGACCCTGGTACTTGTTTTGTGGAAAAAAAATACGATTTAGATTTTATACAAGAGACAGTAAGAGAATTTTTAGTATTATATCTTCTACAAGTCAAAGCGGATAATAATTCCAAAACCTCTATTGCTTTCTCTCAATCTTCTGCCAGTTAAGATTTGGAATAAAAACCTCAAGCAGTTCACTATAAATTATAGACAGGATTAATAAATAAATATAATTTGATAAGTCTGAAATGTTTAGTTGACAAATTTGGGTACATAGGATTAAATATTCGAGTGTTTAAAATCTTTTAAAACGAAACGGTACTATTCAAAATAACCATATTTATGGTCTTATATAAACCAGTCTAATTATTGTTGGATCAGATAGTGCGTTGAAAAGTTCCGTTCGTGAAAGGAAAGTACCATGACTGATAGCCACCTTGGTACAGGGAAAACTGAAAAGGTTGAGGGCTCAGTAAGTCTCAACGGGAAATTTCAAGGAAGTCTCGTTGCCAATCAAGAAGAGTTCTCAAGAAAAGAAACTGGCGAAGATTATCTCGATTGGTCGAAGTATCGTCGCTTTTGGTCTCAGGTCAACCAAATGTCGGAGAACACCTGTAAGTGTGCTGAACAATGGAAGAAAGAACTGGACAAGATAGCCAAGGAAAACGCTAAGCAAGGTATACTGCCTAAAGAATTTCCATATCCCTCTGACGAAGTCATTGTAGAAAAGATCGAGCAGCTATTTGACAAGTCCATGAAAGAAAGAGAAAGGTGGATAGCAAACATCGCTGAACTCATGCCATTTGATGCCGATCAGGAGCAAGAGCTTCTCGACCTCATTCCTCTAGAGCACCGAGGGAGAATCCAAAATGCGTTGAGTGCATCCTTTCCGACAAGTGTTCAACATATAAAAGATGTTTTGCAGGACGAAGAAGATAAAAGTATCGCTTTACCTGCAATTAACTCTGTATTGGAAAAAGTGGCTGCAACGATAAAAGAAAAAGTAGAGGAACTTCTGAAACAACTACAAGGATACGGAGAGAAGTTAAGAAAGGTCATTTCAGAAACAGGCGAGGAGAAAATGAGAAGGCTTATCACAGAGCCTCTAGCCGAAACAGAGAAGGAGAAGGTCAAACGTGCAAGACAAGTTGATATGGAGAAACAGGCGAGGAACCTTGGTTCGGCTGTTAGGGAAACAATGGAGAGAGACAATACGGACAAAATTGTGGACATAATATGGCAAGAATGCGAAGAGATGAGAAAGCACAGTGCTACCAGCCCTGTTATCGTTCTTGTCGGAGGCGGGGGAGCTGCTGGTAAGACAACATTTACGAAAAAACTTTCCAGGTATTTGAAGGCAAGGGCAGAGGAGAAGGGAATAAAAGAGTTCTCGGTCAAAAAGCTTGATCTTGATAATTATTTCCTTCCGATAGAGTTGATAGGTAACCGAGCTAGCGACGGAAAGTACGACAATCCAAGAAACTCAGACCTGGTGAGAGCAAGGGCAAATATCAAGTGGCTCCGCGACGGAGGACCTGAACAAACAATCCCAGAACACGATAGGAAGGAACATAAACTATCACAGCAAAGGTTTAAGTATGGCAACGAATTTCGTGGGGCTACGGTACTAATCGTCGAGGGACTGTACACGCTTTGTCCGATTCTTCAAGATCTCGGTCATGTCAAAATATATATAGACGCCTCTCCTCTTGATAGGGCAAAAGGTAGGGTTTGGAGAGACATCAATGTCAGGAAGAGAAACGAGAGGCACGTCACAGAAATGCTATTAGGGAGAGAACAATATCACCAAACGTTCGTAGAACCAACACAATCTATAGCAATGTTCATCGTCAGAAGATCAGCTACAGGGGGTACGCTGGGAGTTATTTATGAAGATGAGCTGATTGAATCTTTTAGGAAAGCTTGCGAGATTCATGGAGTGACGGAAAAGGCGGAACAACTTTTGCGCGAATATATCAAGCTTCAGCAGGAAATGAATAAAAAACGAGCAAGGCAAACAGAGTTCTAATAACTTTTGTAATTAACCCTTAGGATTTTTCACAATTTGTTTCCACATATCGGATAGCACAACAAGGGAATGGAAAGTGACAAGGAATAGAACACCGTCGTTCTATTCCTTGTGGCTCATCCTAATCGTTACGCAGACAAAAAATAACAAAATAACTTGGGCTATAAAACCCTTAAACAAGTCTTCTCTCTGCGTTATTTGCTTTTAAACATTTATCATAAGAAACAGTTACAAACATCCCTATGAAATGCATTAGTATGACTACCACACTCCTTATTTATGAAAATTACTTCTTCCTCTCAATCTTCTGCCAATTAAAATTAGAGCCTTCATTCGGATTCAAGCCCGGATCATTAGAGAGGATGTATTCTCCAGCATTGTTCGCCCAAACATTGTCATATCCGTTAGGAAGCTCAACTGATTTCTGTTCCACAGGATTGTAATAATTATCAACACCTCTAATATACTGACTGAAATTATCAGCAATCTTATCATTCACAGCCTGTCTCTGATTGTAAGAATCCATTATCATATCGCTTATTTCATTATTTGTCTGACTGACGATTCTACTAATTTGCCCGATATGATTAATCTGTTGGATTTGCTGTTGGATTAGATAATTCACAAGTTGACTATATTTATTATACCATTGCGGATTAAGTTTAAATGAATGAGCGATTGTCTGGAAAAGTTTTGTATTTGCATCGAGTTTACCCTTTTCCGATTTAAAAGAAAATATATAATCAAGTGTCCAATTAATATTCGTGATAGTTCCTGTCATAGATGCGAAAGAAAAAGAGAAAGACTCAATAACGCCATAAATCTCCTCTTCAACATTTTTACCATTGTAGTTATATTCGATTCTAATCTTGGCAGCTTCTGAAGAATTAACTACATTAGGCTGACTTTGTGCACCAGAACCAAGCGATCCAGCAAGATTAGGAAGGGATTCCGCCTTTGTTATTTGCAAATTCGAAACACCATATCGGAACCTCGGTAAGATAATCTCTTTGAGAGCCTCAACTGCACTGACTGGAGGAAGAACTTCATTACCGAAATAACGCGTACCAATAGGAAAAGAATAAAGTAACATCTGATTATCAGTCCAGAAGAAAGGTTGACTTGGAAAAACCTGGAACTCCTCAAAGGCTTTTGGATTATAAACGCGGAAACTTGCCCTTGCAGGTGAAGCAGGATTGTCCAGAACCCATTGCATCCCACCTTCGAATTGCCAATCGGATGGAATAAGCATACTGAAGGCTTCTATTCCTATGCCTTGCTGATCAACATAACTGAATTTTTTAAATCGAACTGTGTTAGCCGTGTTTTGCTGTGCAAATACACTGAATGCAAACACAATATGCAACAGAATTAATACAATACAACCATACCTGACACGCATTTTTCTATCCTCCTTAAACATCGGTTATATTATATCTATTCTATCGACTTAAATCGCCATTTTGATAATGTACTGATTTATTGAAAACCACACTCCTTTAAAATATATCTCATCGCCCCTTTTACAGGAGTATCCTTAGGATATATCACATTACATTGTGGATAAAACTTATGAACTTTCTCTGTCAGCAACTGCGAAAACTCCTTCTGATATTTCAGATTCCCACCAGCTGCCACAAGATTATACTCATCACCTATAATTTTAATCCTCGTTGCCACAGCCTTAACACCCTTTGCCAATTCATCAGCCGCACCATTTAAGATTTCCACAGCTTTATAATCCCCTTCCTTATAAGCTTCGTGAACAATCCTCGACAAATCCGCCACTTCCGACTTATCAGCATTTATCTCCAATATCCAGCTCAACAAATCTTCAGGACTCTTCAATTTTAACTTATCAAGAATAAGATCCGTCAATTTTGTAGGTTCGATTCTTCCATCATACGCATTACAAACAGCCACCAGAGCACTTCTGCCAATGTCATAGCCACTTCCCTCATCTCCCAAGATATGTCCCCAACCACCAGCTCGTGCTTCCAAACCAGACTTACTTCTCCCATATATTACCGAACCAGTACCTGATATCACAATTAATCCATAAGGCTGATGGCAGCCTCCATACAAACCAATAAAACTATCATTGAAAGCTCTTACTTCAGCCGATGAAAATCTCTCCTCGATATGTTTTCGAAATAATTCAGCATCCTCTTCCCTATCGATACCTGCCAATCCGATGCAGATACCGACCACATCGCTATCAGAAACCGATATCTGATCCATTAAAGAATCAAACAGACCAAAAAGATTCTTCTTAGCTGTGTCAAATCCAACAGAATGCTGATTAGTAGCACCAACAATATCCTCAACCACTATTTCCCCATTTCCAGCAGCCAAAATTCCCCTTGTCTTTGTGCCACCACCATCAACACCTATAACATATTTCATACAACCAATCCTCGCATTAAATAAAAATTATAAAACTAAGTACAAAATGACAAATCACATTTAGGTTTGAGTCTTTCAAAATGCAACATATATTTATCTGGAACGAATCCTGTTGGGAACAATCGCAACTGTTCCCCACAATAATAATTAATGAAGGTGCAATATTAGAGAAGATAAAAAAAATGGAGGTTTCTCTCAAAAAGCTCAAGAGCAACCTCCATTTACAATTATATATTACTCACTTTTAATACATTGTCCAGTCATCTATATCTGATTGTACTGATGAATAGCGACCTCTGATACCGATATCACCAAAGCCCCAACCACTGGGACCGAGATCACCCCAACCACCTGTTCCTGTTTGACTCAAATAGCATTTGGCTGTTTCATAAGTCGGAGGAGAATTTGGGAACCAGGTTACATCAAACTCATAGGGACAAAGATACTGATAAGTATTGCTTGGTTCTGTATAACGAACCTGAATAAATATTTCATCACTTGAAGTCAATTGTGGTCCTGTAGCAAAGGTAGCCGTAAAATATCCAGCTTCAGAGCATGTTCCTGTTAAAGTAGCACCCATTTGACTTGTAGGAGTTGTACTACGATCCCAAGAATCGAACACTTTTACCTCATAATTCACACCCGGATACCAATTCCAGAACTCAACATTATTCAGGTACTTAGTTCCAGTAAAAGAAGGTGTATAAGCACAGATTGCATAAACATCATAAACACCAGCCCAGCCAACAGCATCGTAACAACCAAACTCATCGTAGTGCATAAGAGTCTCATCAGAATTATAATCTATATAACCACTCTGCGGATAATATGCAGCACCAGCACCAATACGAGCAGAACCATACGCAATCCAGAAATAACCGCTCTCACCCGGATTACCCCAGGCAGTACTCCAACTATTCTTTACTAACCAGGCACCTGAACCACCACCACCATACCAGGCTTTACTATCATCCCAACCACATAAAAGAACAACATGGTCTGTAGGAAGAGTCTCGGGTAATAAAGGAACAACCCAAGCAC
>CAZYWQ010000107.1:0-8028 GCA_964651675.1 uncultured Candidatus Sumerlaeota bacterium
CTCACTTACCTGCTCCGACTTTTCAGTACTATCTTCCGTTTTTTCTGTTTTTTCGCTATTTTCTTTATCTTTTTCTTCCGCCATATTCTGGTCCTTTTATCATTCTACGATTCCTTATCGTCACTTTGTAGGATACTTTTTAGAAATTAGTAATTAAAATAAAATGATAAATTTAATAACAGAATCTAATTAATTGCATATTGACTTTGGGGTAGATAGAGTGTAGAAAATCCACAGATTAAATTATTTTAAGAATATAGATATGAATCTCCCAAATAAACTCACGATAAGCAGATTGATATTAGTGCCATTTTTTATGGTAGCCCTTTTGTATCCTGAAATGTCCCAGGATGCAAAGGTAATACTAATTGGAAGAATCTCCGCATTAATAATATTCATCGCAGCTTGTATCACTGATTTATATGATGGTCGGATTGCCCGCAAGAGAGATATGGTGACGAATTTCGGAAAGTTAATGGACCCTTTAGTTGACAAGATAATGATTCTTACTGCCTTTATCGGTTTTGTTCAGATGCGAATTTTCCCTGCCTGGATCATTATTCTGATTTTATCGCGTGAGTTCCTCATTACCGGATTAAGAACTATTGCCGCAACTCAAAACCGCACCATTGGCGCCAGTAAATGGGGTAAACATAAGCTTATATGGCAAGTCGTACTTATCATAACAACGCTTACCTTTGAGGCAGTAAGGCGTGTGCTTGAATTCGCAGGTGCATGGGAAGATCCTCTTGTTTTAGAGTATAACTTTCACATCTGGTACGATGTTATTTTGAAAGCACTTCTCTATATCGTTTTTCTGATTACAATGATATCAGGATTCTATTACCTTGCAGAAAATATTGATGTGATTCGTACTGAGGAATGAGATGAAAAAGTTCATTGTTATCCTGTCTTCTTGCTTTGGTCTTGGATTTATCCCTATCGCATCCGGTACATTCGCTTCTCTATTTGCGATTCTTCCCTATTATTTTCTTATCGCACATCTGAATAATGTTCACTCTCTCCCTTTTTACTTACTTATTATTGCTGTATTTTCATTATTTGCGATATGGGTTTCAAATAAGGCAGAAAAAATTTTTAATGAAAAGGACAGTCACAAGATAGTCATCGATGAGGTGGCGGGGTTCTTTTTCGCAATGGTTCTTTTACCTCCTTTTAGTATCGGATACATTATTGCCACTTTTTTCCTATTCAGAATCTATGATGTCTGGAAACCATATCCAATACGCTCTTCCCAAAACCTGAAAGGCGGATTAGGAGTCGTAGTCGATGACCTGTTGGCTGGATTTTATGCCTGTTTTACTCTTCATATCTTTATATTTCTCAAGTCTCTTATGGGAGGGTTGCTGTGGATGGTGTAAGGGCTGAGATAATATCAACTGGCTCGGAGATTCTGAAAGGCCTAACAGTTGATACCAATGCCTATTTCCTATCGACTGAACTGCAAAAATTAGGAATTCTCCCGCAGTTTTTTAGTGTTGTTGGTGATGATAAGCAATCTCTAAGAAATGCATTGAAATCAGCCCTGGAACGCTCTGATTTAATCATCATTACAGGCGGTTTAGGACCTACAGATGATGACATTAACAGAGAAGTCCTGGCAAATGTGTTTAAGAAGAAACTGAAATTTAATAAAGATGCATATAAAAATATAGAACTGCGATTCGAAAAACGAGGATTCTCTGTTCCTGTCAGTAACAAAAAACAAGCGATGATTCCTGAAGGCGCAATTTGTTTAAAAAACAAATGGGGAACTGCTGCAGGATTTATCATCAAAGATAAAAATAAAGTAATCGTTTCACTTCCAGGACCACCAAGAGAAATGCAACCGATGTTTCAGCAATATGTTCAAAAGTATGTTAAGAAAAAATTTGGACTCAAAGGTGGACTTATCAACTTTGTCATACGCACCATTGGCATCTCAGAATCGGCTGTGAATGAGGCTCTGAAAGATATAACCAAAAGACATAAGAATATTCAATTCTCACTTAAGGCTCATTCAGGCAGAACGGATATCATTCTCGGAACATCATCAGCCGCCTTCGGTAGAAGAATCAAAGTGGTGGCTAAAGAGATTAACGAAATTATCGGAGAATTCATCTGTGGTTATGGAACTATAACACTTGAAAAGTTTGTTGGTGAATTTCTGAGACTAAATAAATTAACCATAGCAACTGCAGAATCCTGTACCGGTGGATTACTTGCCAGTACGATTACTGATGTTTCAGGAAGCTCCGATTATTTCATAAAAGGATATGTGACATATAGCAATGAAGCGAAGATAAAAGATTTGGGTGCAAAGAAAGAGACATTGAAAAAATATGGAGCAGTAAGCAAACAAACCGCATCCGAAATGGCAGTTGGTGCAAGAAAGAGAGCCAAAGTCGACATTGCTATAAGCACAACAGGCATCGCTGGACCCACTGGTGGCACAAAAAAGAAACCTGTGGGATTAGTTTGGTTCGGATTGGCAACTCCTGATGGTGTCTTTACAGCAAAAAGGAATTTTCTTGGTGAACGGTATTACATAAAAATCCAAACAGTAAACACTGCTCTTGATTTGATAAGAAGATATTTCTTAGGATATGAAATAAAATAAACTCTGAAGTAAAAGACAAAATCGTTCTCTGCGATGCTTATTATAAAAATTAAATTAAAAGTTCCTTAACTCCTGTCAAATTCTACTTAAAAGGAGAACTAATGAGAACATTCATCGCTTTGGATATATCGGAAGATATCAGAAAAAGACTTGCGGAGTTTATTGAAAATATCCAGAAGGGACTCATCAGAACAGGAGCAAATATCAAGTATGTGGCGCCTGAAAATATTCATGTAACATTAAAATTTCTGGGAAATACTCCTGACGATTTGATCCCAAAAATTCACACCGAACTCGAACAGTTCTATAATACTCAAGAAAAAGCACTCGTAAAAATAGGAGAAATTGGAGTGTTTCCGCATAGAAAATTGCCCAAAGTTATTTGGGTTGGGATAAATGGTTCAAGAGAAAAACTGAGTTATTTACAAGAAGAGACAGAAAACATCTGTGAAAAATTCGGATTCAAGCCAGAAAACAGAAAATTCAGTCCACACCTTACAATCGCAAGAATAAAGTCATTAAAATCATCGAATGCCGTAATGTCTGTGATCGATTCGCATAGACATTACGGATTCGGAAAAATGAACTTTGAAAAAATCACATTCTATCAGAGCATCTTACAGCCCACAGGACCAATCTACAAAGCCTTTTATCAGTATCATTTAAAATGATAAATTAAAGTCCATCTAAATGTAACGGTGCGATTTATCGCACTTAGTTTGTAGTACCCACTTCAGTGGGTAAGACATTCCTGCTGAAGCAGGTACTACAAACAAATAAATCCGACTACTACAATATTTTACGATTTTGTATTTCATTGACATCAAATCTGCATAATGCTATGGAAAATACTCATCACATTCATTTGAACGATTGGGCATAATGGAGAATAACAAATCCATTCTAAAAATTATAAATCTCAAGAAATACTTTCCGGTGACAAAAGGTGTATTTTCCAAAATCGTAGGTTATGTAAAAGCTGTCGATGGAGTCGAATTCGATTTAAAAGCTCGTGAAACTTTTGGCTTAGTCGGTGAGAGCGGATGCGGTAAGACCACTCTCGGAAGAGCCATACTTCAGCTCATCAAACCCACATCAGGCGAGGTATATTTTAAAGACTCTCCCAATCTTAACGATTTGACTAACAAACAAATGAAACCTTATCGAAAATTTATGCAGATGATTTTTCAAGACCCATTTTCATCGCTTAATCCACGGATGACAATTGGAAGCATTGTCGCAGAAGCCATAACGATTCACAAATTGGCAAAAGGAAGAGAAAAGTGGAAAAGAGTATCTGAAATTCTTGAGTCAACAGGACTAAATCCAGAGTACGCAAGACGATTTCCTCATGAATTCAGTGGCGGTCAAAGACAGCGTGTTGGAATAGCACGAGCAATAGCCGTTGAACCCGAAATAATTGTGGCTGACGAACCTGTCTCAGCCCTTGATGTTTCCATTCAAGCCCAGATAATTAACTTGCTTATTGAGCTTCAAGAAAAATTAGGAATTTCCTACATATTTATCTCACACGATTTGAGCTTAGTAGGATATATTGCCCATCGAGTAGCGGTGATGTATCTTGGGAAAATTGTTGAATTTGGTTCAAAGGACGAGATTTTCAAGAATCCATTGCATCCCTATACAAAAGCGTTAATGGCTGCTGTACCAGTACCTGATCCCCAAAAAAGAGGAAAGAAAATTTTCCTCGAAGGAGATGTTCCGAGTCCTATCAATCCGCCTTCAGGATGCTATTTTCATCCGAGATGTAAACACAAAATGTCACACTGTTCCGAAACAGAACCTGAATGTATCGAGATTAACGAAAACCATAAAGTCTCCTGCCACTTGTATAACAAATAATATTTACCTGACTAAGGTTACCATAAAAAAAGACCATCTTAAAGAAGATGGTCTTTTTTAGGATTTATCTTATACAATCTTATTTCGCAGGGGAAAATTCGTATGATTATGAAGTTTCAGGTTCAGATTCTTTTACAGTACCGGAAGCGAGAAATTGGTTCACTTTCTTAACGAGTCTCGATTCTTTTCGAGCTGCATTATTTTTATGAATAACTCCTTTTGAAGCTACTCTACCTATCGCTTTAAGTGCTTTTTTAAGCAACGATTCAACCTTATCTTTCTCTCCGGCTTCAATAGCGTCCTCAACCTTTTTTATTTCGGTCTTAAGCATACTTTTATAATGCTTATTTCTCAGAGTATCCCTTTTATTTGTTTTTACTCTCTTCTTAGCTGATTTTATATTTGGCACTTTTCACATACCGCCTTTCATAAATACTTTATGCCTTTAGAAACTATTTGTTTTCTTAATAAATTAACAAGCTTTTTGAATAATTTGTCAAATGAAATAAAATTACAATGATAAAAAGACCGTAGATGATTAGCAAAGGGGCAAAATGTATGTCAAGAGGTTTTTAGCAGGAGTTCCCGAAGGGTTTTTTCGTTTCGGTAGAGTTTACCCTATCAATGATTCCCATAACAAGCTCCCGCATTGGGGCTTTTTTCAGCTTGAAAACGGTTGATGCAAGTCCAGGTGCAGCTCCTACTATAACATAATCGCCAGGACCAGCACCGATATAGTCTACAGCAATCGTCGGATGCCCTTCAAAATTATTGTTTAAATCCAATCTTTGAACCAATAAAAGCTTCCGACTGTTATAAGCAGGATGTTTTATGGTCGATACTACATTTCCAATTACTTTTGCAATGTGCATAATACTCCCAAGTTCTATCCAACTTAATTTTTGTTAGTTGCTTTATATTATTATTCTTAAACTGATTCAAGTAAAATAATTGAATCCATTTGTAGGAGCAAGGAAACCTTGCCCCTACAGTTTGCTCCTTTTAGCCTCATATTATAATAATAGTAATGTGGCTCACACATTTTGAAGGTGGGTACTTGACATACAATATTAACCTATATTAATGTTGTTAGTGAATATTAACTAACATAGAAAGGCATTTCAATGGCGACGTTCTCGAAAAGACAATTGCAGATAATTGACGCAGCTATTAAGCTCATTGCTAAAGGTGGTATTCAGAAATTAACGATAAAGAATCTGTCAGACAAAATAGGCATTACAGAACCCGCTATCTACCGTCATTTTAAAAACAAAACCGATCTACTTGTTAGTATCCTCGCCTATTTTGAATCCAATACAAAGTCCCTGTTCAAAAAAGTCCACACAACAACCACATCTCCCCTAAAACAACTGGAAACCATTTTTCTGTTGCGGTGCAAAGAATTCTCATCGAATCCATCTTTAGCCACAACCATATTCTCTGAAGAAATGTTCATCAATGATAAAAAACTCTCTTCAAAAGTTTTTACCATCATTAATCTGCATCAGACAGAGTTGTCAGAAATAATCAATAGAGGACAAAAAAACTCTGAGATACGATCTGATATTATAAAAAAACAACTAACATTTATCATTTTAGGCGCATTAAGACTACTTGTTACGAGATGGCGTTTATCAAATTATTCCTTTGATATAAAACGGGAAGGCAAAAAACTCTGGAGTTCTATCAAAAAATTAATTTCAACCAATAAATAAGAGGAGGAAAAATTATGGAGATGTTTTGCAGACAGTGTGAACAAACAGCAGGCGGAAAAGGTTGCAATATAAAAGGAGTATGCGGAAAAACACCCGAAACCGCCGTTCTACAAGATGTGTTAATTCACAGTCTCATCGGTCTTGCCATATATGGGAAAAAGGCTCTTGAATCAGGTGTGAAAGACAAAGAAGCCGACACTTCTATTATAGAAGAACTTTTTACAACTGTTACAAATGTCGATTTCGATCCTGAAAGACTACAGCAAATTATTTTGAAATCCGAGAAAATCAAAGAAAAGATAAAAAATCTCTTTTTGGATGCTTACAAACAAAAGAATGAAAAAGAATTCGCTGAAAAGCTCCCTGAACCTGCTTACTGGAGTCCTGCCGATACTTTGGAAGGCTTAATCGAACAGGGCAAAAAGTTAGGGATTATGTCCTTTCCAGCGATGAATGAGGATGTCAGAAGCCTGAAAGAACTCCTACTTTATGGACTTAAAGGAATGGCTGCGTATGCTGATCACGCAAAAATTCTTGGGAAAGAAGATGAAGAAGTAACTTCCTATTTTTACAAAGGATTGTCCGCATTAGCGGATGCAAATCTGACTGTAGATGATTTGGTCGCAATGAATATGGAATTCGGCAAGGTTAATTTGAAATGTCTCGAACTATTGGATAAAGCTCATACGGAACATTTCGGACATCCTGTTCCAACAAAGGTCTCGATAGGTGTGAAAAAAGGTCCTGCAATATTAGTCTCAGGTCATGACCTACTCGATTTAGAAGAATTATTAATCCAGACTCAAGGAAAAGGCATCAACATATACACACACGGCGAAATGCTACCTGCTCACGGTTATCCAGGACTCAATAAGTTCAAACATCTTGTCGGCAATTATGGTGGAGCCTGGCAAGATCAAGCGAAGGAATTCGATGAGTTCCCAGGAAGTATCTTGATGACAACTAATTGTATCCAGAAACCGAGAGATTCCTATAAAGATAGGATTTTCACAACAGGATTAGTTGCGTGGCAAGGACTCGAACATATTCCTGATAGAAAAAATGGTGGGCAAAAAGATTTTAGCAAGGTCATAAACAAGGCATTGGAGTTGGGCGGATTTAAAGAAGACATCAAAGGCAAAGAAATTATGGTAGGATTCGCTCACAATACCGTTCTCAGCATTGCTGATAAAGTAATCGATGCGGTCAAATCAGGAGACATCAAACACTTTTTCCTCATAGGTGGTTGTGATGGAGCAAAGACGGGCAGAAATTACTACACAGAATTCGCCGAAAAAGTTCCAAAAGATTGTGTGATTCTGACTCTTGCCTGTGGTAAATACAGATTCAATAAGTTGGAATTCGGAGATATTGGCGGAATACCAAGACTACTCGATTGCGGACAATGTAACGATTCCTATTCAGCCATCAAAATAGCATCAGCCTTAGCCGAAGCATTCGGTTGCACCGTAAATGATTTACCATTATCGCTAATCCTCTCCTGGTATGAACAAAAAGCAGTCTGTATATTGATTACACTTTTATATCTCGGAATAAAAAATATCAAAATCGGACCATCATTACCTGCTTTTATCTCAACCAATGTGCTTAAGGTTCTGGTGGAGAATTTCAACATCAGTCCAATTTCAACCGCTGATGAAGATTTGAAAGCAATCTCGGGAACAAAGTAAATAAATTTTGAAAAATATTTTTATTTATACGGTTGGTATATATTGTGGATTTAAGCGAGTATTTTTTTGAGAAATTGTCCTGTATAAGACTTTCGATTTTTAGCGATTGTTTCTGGTGCACCTGTGGCTCCTACATAAC
>CAZYWQ010000108.1:0-7997 GCA_964651675.1 uncultured Candidatus Sumerlaeota bacterium
GTTTAAGATCGATATTATAATTGGAGAAGGACCTTCTGCAAAATCAATTAAGATTGATTTACCGCAGTTCACATTGGTTGGTGCGACAACACGAAGTGGGAGTTTGACTCCAGCATTTCGCTCACGATTTGGAATCACCGAAAGACTCGATTTTTACTCTGATGATGCGATGCTGAAGATTGTAAAACGATCAGCTTCAATATTGAATATCGAAATAGACGACGATGGTGCAAAAGAAATTTCGCAGAGATCAAGAGGAACTCCAAGAATTGCTAATAGGCTTCTGAGACGTGTTAGAGATTATGCGCAGGTTAAACACAATAATAAAATTACAAAAGAGGTTGCAATTGCTGCTCTCGAGATGTTCGATGTTGATAGAATCGGACTTGATTCTATGGATAAAACCTACTTAATTACTCTTATAGAGAAATTCGGTGGAGGTCCTGTTGGTATAAATAATTTATCTGTCTTGTTGGGAGAAGAAGCTGAGACAATCGAGGATGTTTTTGAGCCGTATTTGATTCAAATCGGATTTGTCAAAAGAACTCCTAAGGGCAGAGTTGCTACAGAATTAGCACATAAGCATCTCGGTTTTAAATGGAACTCAAGTTCTCAACAAAATGAGATGTTTTAAATAGATTAAATTTTTTAATAATTCATAATAGAGAGATAAGAATGAGCAAAAAAAGATTAATGATGGGAAACGAAGCCATAGCTGAAGCAGCTATTGTCGCTGGTTGCAGGTTTTATTACGGTTATCCGATTACACCACAAAATGAGTTACCAAATTACATTTCGAGACGGATGGAGGAGATTGGAGGAACTTTCATACAGGCTGAAAGCGAACTCGCTGCAATTAATATGGTCTTTGGAACAGGATTAACCGGTGCAAGGGCAATGACTTCCTCTTCCAGTCCGGGAGTAAGTTTGAAACAGGAAGGCATATCATATATAGCTGCTGCCGAGATTCCTGCCGTTATTATTAATATTATGCGTGGTGGACCTGGTCTTGGTAGTATTGGACCGTCTCAGTCAGATTATTTTCAAGCGGTTAAGGGTGGTGGACATGGGGATTATCATTGCTTTGTTCTGGCTCCTTCATCAGTGCAGGAGATGGTTGATCTTGTCATCGATGCCTTTGATATAGCAGGAAAGTATCGAACGCCTGTGATGATATTGGGCGATGGAATTATCGGTCAATTAATGGAACCAGTGGTTTTCCCTGAGATGCAAAAGGTGAAGATTGGACATCATAAATGGGCATTAACAGGATGCAAAGGTCGTAAGCCAAATGTTATTCGCTCATTATTTTTCGATCCTTTAGACCTCGAAAATCTTAATAAAGATTTAGTGAAAAAATATGAATCGTGGAAGAAAAATGAAGTCCGATACGAAGAGTATTTATTGGAAGACGCAGATATTCTTCTTGTTGCTTATGGAACAATGGCGAGGATTTGTAAGGCAGTTGTTAGAGAAGCAAGAAAAGAAGGTATCAAAGCAGGATTAATCCGAGCAATTACTTTATTTCCTTTTCCAGAGAAGGCTATTAAAAAAGCAGTAAAAGGTAAGAAATTTATACTTGTCTCTGAAATGAGTATGGGACAAATGATTGAAGATGTACACCTGGTAATAAATGGTTCCGTTCCAGTTTATTTTTTCGGTAGAACAGGTGGTGTTATCCCAATACCATCCGAAATACTCGAAAACATAAAAATTCATATAAAAAAGAAGTCTAAGAAATAATTTCTTAATAAGGTTGGTAAAATGCAGGTAAAGTTCAAAAGACCCGAAAGTATGACAGATTTATATATGCATTACTGCTCAGGATGTGGTCATGGGATTGTTCACAGATTAGTTGCAGAAGTTATTGATGAATTCGATATGAGAGAGAGAACAATCGGTGTGATTCCTGTCGGTTGTGCAGCTATTGCGTATGATTATTTCAATTTTGATGTCTCAGAAGCACCTCACGGAAGAACTCCCTGCGTTGCAACAGGAATCAAACGCGTTTTTCCTGATTATTTCGTCTTTACTTATCAGGGTGATGGTGATTTGGCTGCTATCGGAACTGGCGAGATTATTCATACTGCTAATCGGGGTGAAAATATCACGGTTATATTCATCAATAATGGCAATTATGGTATGACAGGTGGTCAGATGGCTCCTACGACATTGATTAATCAAAAAACAACTACAACTCAATTTGGTAGGAAACCTCCCATACATGGCTATCCTTTAAAAATTACCGAGATGTTGGCAGTTACTCCTGGTTCAGCTTATATCGTAAGATGCACTGTAAATAGCCCGAAAAGGATAATAGAAACAAAAAAGCATATCAAAAAAGCCTTTGAGGTTCAAAAAAATAAGCAGGGATTTTCACTGGTTGAGGTTTTATCCTCTTGTCCGGTTAACTGGAAAATGAGTCCTATCGAGGCTAATAAGCGGATTGATGAGATTGTCTCAAAAGAATATCCTCTTGGGATTATTAAAGATACTACATAGCATTCTTCACAGACCTTCGAAAAACAAAATCTCAAAAAAATATATTAATTTTTATTGCATTTGGTATACAAAATGAAAAAGCTTTGATATTATTATGATAGTTAGAGGCGGCTCTAATATGAAAATAAGCCTTAATATAAGATATATTGCTATTGTTGCTGTATCTTGTATTGTTCTGTCTTCGTGTGCCACCTTTTACAATGATTATTCTTATAACAATCGTGTTTCGCATCCCACTTATCTGAAGTGTATTTTGTATATGCCTAATCGGATTTTTGATCTCCTTGATATATTCCGCCTGAATGTTGGTGTCGGACCCGGGATAGGGGTGAATTTAAGGGCCACTCAATTTGCTCAAGTCGGGATAGCTTCTTATGATGCTATCAAGTTGGGCATAATTGGTCGTCAAGGATGGATTTATATGGAGGAATCGAAGGAATTCGGAGTTTCACTTTTGTATATCGAAGACAGTAAGGCAGTTGGTCCTTTAATAGCCTTTGAAGAAAAGACAGATAGACAATTGTTGGGGATTGGTGGTTTTTTGTATCTATTTTTTGTGGGAGTAGAAGCGGGAATAAGACCGAAGGAGATTGCGGATTTTTTTCTTGGATGGGCTATGATTGATTTTGTAGAAGATGATTTCTGAAAATACAATGTAATGAGCACCTTTAGGTGCGTTTATTTATCTTAAACGGGTCTAAAGACCCTCACTACATTTTTCTGTTCGAATAAGCTTTAATGGTGGAGGAATCGACAATGGATAATTTCGTTAATGCGATGATTTTATCTCTTATCCCATTGCTTGTGGCAATTGATATTGCTGGGATTTTACCTATTTATATCAGTTTCACTACGGATATAGATAAAAAAGAAAAATGGAAAATAATAATCGATTCTCTTCTGACCGCTCTTATTGTTGGTTATGTTTTTATTTTTTTAGGAAAGTTAATATTCAAGATATTGAGCATCACAGTTAACGATTTTAAAATTGCTGGCGGACTTGTTCTGTTGAGTTTATCGATAATGGATTTAATAACCGATAAAAAATCAAGACGCTCTCCAAGTGATGCAATGGGAGTTGTGCCGCTTGGTGTGCCTTTGATTGTTGGACCTGCTGTTTTGACGACTTTATTAATACTAAACGACAGTTATGGTCACATAGTGACTCTTTCGGCACTTTTTGTTAGTCTTATATTGGTCGGTTTGGTTTTTATTAGCTCTGGAATTATTACAAAAATGATCGGAAAGGGTGGGACAAGAGTATTGTCAAAGTTGACTAATCTTCTCCTGGTTGCTATTGCTATCAGGATGATACGATTGGGAATCGAGGGAGTTTTGAAATAAAGGACTATTATGGAAAATATGAAAGAAGAAATACTGACATTAATGAATAAAAACACAAAAAGACTTTATAAAAGGGGCGATGTTGCCAAAGTCCTTAAGGTTAAAGACAAAAATTCTTTTAGAAAGGCAATTCAGGAACTTGAGGATGAAGGGAAGATATATAAAGTCAAAGGTCAAAGATATTCCATCGTCGATGAGAAAAGATTCATCACGGGTATCTTGAGAACAAAGCAAAATGGTTTTGGTTTTGTTACTCCAATTTCTCGGTCGAAACTGGAAGAGGATGTGTTCATCAAAAAGACCGATATATCAAGCGCAATTGATGGCGATACTGTTCTTGTGCGATTGAAAAAACCTCGAAAGGAAGGTGTTTCGGGAGAGATTATCAAGATCCTTAAACGTGGTCGGAAAGAGATAATCGGTAGATTCGAAACTTCAAGAAACAAACCGTATTTAATCCCTCGAAATAAGGACATCAATAGGCGTGTCTTTCTCGAAAATTTAGATGATAATTTTCCTGAGGATGGAGAATGGATTGTCGCTGAGATAAGGGACTATACACAATCGCAGATTCCTATGATTGGCAAATTGAAAGAGGTGATTGGTAAGGATGAACAGAAAGGAATCGATGTCTTTGTTATTCTTAAAGATTATGGTATAGAGCCTGAATTTCCTGAAAGCGTTGTTGAGGAATCGAAGACGGTTAGCAAAAATATATCGGATACGAAAAACAGAACTGATTTGAGGAAGTTGAAAACAATCACGATCGATCCTGTTTCGGCAAAAGATTTTGACGATGCTATCTCGATCGAAAAATTAGAGAATGGAAATTACAAGGTCTGGGTTCATATCGCTGATGTTAGTCATTTCGTTAAAGAAGGCTCTGAACTCGACAAAGAGGCTTTTAAGCGAGGTACAAGCATCTATCCTGTTGATAGAGTGGTACCGATGCTTCCGGAGGAATTATCGAATAATGCCTGCAGTCTTAATCCAAATGTCGATAGACTTGCTATGTCAACTTCCGTCGAACTCAATAGTAAAGGCGAAGTGATTGATTACCAGTTCCATAATTCGATTATTAATTCTTATTACAGATTGAATTATAATGAAGTGGAAGAGATTATCGAAAAAAATAATAGTAGCTTGATGGCGAAATATAGAGATGCGGTTGAGGAATTAAATAAGATGTATAAGCTTAGCAAAATACTGCTCGAAAAAAGGGAGAGAGACGGTTCTCTCGATATGGATATACCTGAAACCGAGGTGGAATTGGATGAGAATTTGCATCCTGTTAATATCAAAAGAAGAGAAAGATTGAATAGCCATAGATTGATAGAGACATTTATGTTGTTGTGTAATGAAGTAGTTGCAACTCACTTGTATCATTTGCCTGCACCAACTATATATAGGAATCATGAAAAACCTGATCCAATGAAGATAAAAGAACTGGCTGATTTTTTGAACTCGATAGGTGTTCGTGTGAATCCAAAACATCTTCATTATTCGCAGAAATTGCAGGAGGTTCTTAGAGATTCTTATAAGCATCCCGACCATTATATAATTCAAAAGAAAGTTTTACGATCAATGAAGAAGGCTGAGTATAGTGCAAAAAATAAAGGGCATTTTGGTCTTGCAAGTCCCTGCTACCTGCACTTTACATCGCCAATTCGGAGATATCCCGATTTGATTGTTCATAGGATATTGAAAAAAATAATTGAGAATGGTCAATTGTCTTCGGGAAATATAGATGAACTAAATGCGACTCTACCATCTATTGCGAAAAATTGCTCATTGCAGGAACGAATTGCAGAAAAAATTGAGAGAGAAGCTGTTACATTGAAAGCCCTTGAGTTTATGCAACAGTTTATCGGTGAAACTTTTAAGGGAATTATTTCAGGGGTCGAATCGTACGGTTTTTTTGTGGAATTGTTGAAGTATCCGGTCGAAGGTCTTGTTAGAGTCGACGAAATTAATGATGATTACTATGTTCACGAGGAAAAGAAACATAGATTTGTAGGAAAAAGAACAAGAAAGATTTTTGCACTTGGGCAGCAAGTCGTTGTTCAAATAACAAATATTGATATAGATAATTTGGAGATGGATGTCAGACTTGTAAAGACGAAAAAAGATAGAAGTAAACAAAAAAAGCGAAGTAAAAGAAACTAAAGCTGTAGGGATTTGATAAATCAATGAGCTCCAAAAAAACAAAACCCATTATAGGTATTACTATTGGTGATATTGGTGGAATTGGTCCGGAAGTTTCGATCAAAAGCGCATTGGACAAAAATATATTAAGATTAACCAATCCACTATTGATTGGTGAACCTAAGGTAATAAATGGGAATCTGAAAGTAATTAAAAGTAAAAAGTCTCTGAACATTATCAAAAATATTGCTCAATATAAATCACCTTACAAATTCTTAAATTTGTATCCAGTAGGTCGAAGTAAAATAAAGAAATTAAAGTATGGAGTCAACATCGCTGAATATGGAAGACTTGCTTTTGAATTTATCAAGACGGCGATTGAACTTGCGAAATCCAAAAAGATAGATGCCATCTGCACAGCTCCTATAAGTAAAAAGAGCCTGCATTTGGCAGGTTATGACTATGATGGACATACCGAAATCTTCGCTGATTTTACCAATACCAAAGATTATGCAATGATGTTTATTGCGGGGAAATTGAGAGTGGTGCTTGTCACGATCCACCTTCCTCTTAAGAAAATTTTTAAACAAATTAACACAAAAAATATTTATAAGAAAATTTATCTTACTCATAAATCGATGAAGTTATTTGGAATTAATGAACCAAAGATAGCAGTTGCTGGACTCAATCCGCATTCGAGTGAAGATGGATTATTCGGGAGTGAGGAATCGCAATTTATTATCCCTGCTATCAAAAAGGCGAAGATGGTTGGAATCGATGTGGAAGGACCTTTCCCTGCGGATACTCTTTTCAAAAAGTGTCTTGATGGAAATTATGATGTCGCAATAGCGATGTATCACGACCAGGGATTGATTCCTACCAAGACGATTTCTTTTTATGAGGGTGTTAATATAACTTTAGGATTACCAATTATCAGAACATCGGCGGATCATGGGACTGCATTTGACATTGCGGGAAAGGGAATCGCCAATCCTAAAAGTATGATTAACGCAATAAAACTTGCTGCTACGATGGTGCATAGCAAAGAGAGAGAATTTTGAATTGTCCAATCAATATCATACATACCTGAAGGGATTATTAAAGGAAACACAACTTCGATTAAAAAAACGATTGGGTCAGCACTTTTTAAGCGACTACGATACGCTACTTAAAATAGCTGAACAGTTTAATAACACAAAATCTGATTCAGTCATTGAAATCGGCACTGGTATTGGGAATCTGACGATTTTATTGGCAGAGAAATTCAAAAATGTTTATACGATTGAAATCGACAAAAGATTCATCAATTTGCATAAAAAGATTACATCGCAATTTAACAATATCCAATTTATTTATGCTGATGCTGTAAGATTTTCGTATAGTAATCTAATCGAATCAGAAAGTATAAAAAATATTTCCATTGGAGGAAACATTCCCTACAGTATAACATCGCCATTGCTTTTTAAATTATTGAAAAGTCGATTGCCTTTCGTGGAAATAATATTTTTAATTCAGGAAGATGTTGCCAGAAGGATAGTATCCGAACCGAACAGCAAGAACTATGGTGTTCTTTCGATCACATCGCAATATTACGGAGATCCTTCGGTTCTATTTAATGTTAGTCCCGAAAAATTTCTTCCATCTCCGCAGGTTTCATCATCGGTACTTAAAATAAAATTAAAAGACACGCTTCCACTGAATCAAGAAGAAGAAGATGTGTTTTTCGATATTGTTAATGCATCCTTTGCTCAAAGAAGAAAACAGATTGTCAATTCTATTATCAACTCGAAAAAAATTAATTTGGACAGGGAGTATCTTCTTGAATGTTTAAATTCGGTAAATATCGATCCAAAGCGAAGAGCAGAGACATTGTCGATTCAGGAATATATAAAATTAACAAAGCAAGTAATGCATAATATTGAACCATAGAAATATAAATAACATAACTTTATAGATAAAACAGGAGGTATAGAATGGATTTGATTATTAAAAATGGGACAGTTGTT
>CAZYWQ010000109.1:0-7211 GCA_964651675.1 uncultured Candidatus Sumerlaeota bacterium
CCATAGGGATTATCATCATCAGAGACAGAAAGCATATAGGCAGATACGGAAGAACTTTTAGCAGCTGCTAACAATACCCATCTTCCACTGAGCTGGTCATAAATAACTTTGGGATCAAACGGATTACCCGGTGGAGTAACACCACTCCACCAATCAGAAAAAGACGTCTCGTAACCTTTATTGCCCTCCTTATCATATATCGCCCAGGTTCTATTAACCATCACGATGATATGATTGGGACCCACAGCACAAATGGGATCAGGTGGAATCCATCCCGTATAATTAAGTGCTTCAAAATTCGTTGTCTTATACGCTGCTTCTGATTGCGGGCCTCCTACCGAAGTATCAATTTCATAATCCGGTCTTATCGCCTCACCAACTGGCGGAACATATTTTCTCGCTTTGACCTTTTGTACTTCCGGCTCATACGGTCTTTCCACCGGTTCATAAGGTTCTAATAAATCAGCTTCTGTAGCCTGTGGAATCGTATCTGTCGATACTAAAACTGGCTCAGCTACAATTCCACTTACGCCCTCATATCCAATATCCTCTGCCAAACTCATATACCCCGTTAAAAAAAGAAAAAATACAATGCAAACAAATAAGACATTGTATTGCAAATTCCCCCTCTCCTGTTTTTCAAACTTCTTCGGATTGCTCATTCCAATCCTCCTTTCTTTTTATACTCAACCCTACCCAATACCTTGAAATTATCAATATATATATAATGAACATATTGTAATCTTAATTACTCAACGAATAAGCGTAATTTTCCCTCTTTCACTTGTAGTAATATGATTATTTAAAAAATTTTATAAAGTCAAGAACAATATTAACAATGAGGACAATTAACATTCTAAAAGAGTGGAAAATCAATGAATATAAAGATATGCGAAATCACTTGACAAAAGCAGTATTAGGACAGAAAACAATGTGAAAAATATGCCGAAGTGGTGGAATTGGTAGACGCGCTAGGTTCAGGGTCTAGTGGGAGCAATCCTGTGCGGGTTCAAGTCCCGCCTTCGGCATTTTTACTTTGTTAACCTTGGCTTATACTTCGAAATTCCCGCTGATACAGAAATCAAAAAATGGATTTATTATGTTTTTTTCTTGAGTATTTAAATCCATATCATCCAGTTTTCTACTGCTGTTGACCTTACATATTCGTCTGCTCCAATATCGAAGTCAGAACCGTCTCCTGTTGTTCCTGCTCCAAGATTATCCCCATCATATCCTCTTGAATGTTCTTCAAAGTCTTGTGTTAGAGCTTCTATGTAACATCCTGTATCAATACAAGGTGAGGTCAACTGAATATGGAAATCGTTATCTTCCCAGGTGGTTATATCATCGTCTGGACCGTCTGGATCAATCAATTGTGGATCATCAGTTATATTTCCTGTACCGCTTCCTGTCCAATTCTGAATACAAGAATATGTTGGCTCAACACAGTCGTATATTTGAGCACCTTCAGGTGCATCGTTTTGCCAAATAATACAGTTTCTAATTGTATGTTGACATAATCGTATTCCTCCACCGTATAAAGTGGCTGAGTTATTGTGTATAGTGTTGTTTTGGATATCTCCATTGCAATAGTCTAATCCACCTCCAGTACGTGCAGAATTATTTGCGATGATATTATTTTGAATGGTTCCATCACAGTTTGAAAATCCTCCACCTAGACCAAATTCAACTGCGGTATTATTTATTACAATGTTTGAACAGATAGTTCCATCACAGTACGATAATCCTCCTCCTTTTCCACTTGAACCAGATGTTGTATTATTACAGATTATATTTTCTTGAATAGTCCCATCGCAATATGATAGCCCACCGCCTTTGTCGTCTGAGTTTCCAGTAATTATGTTATTTTGGATAATCCCATCACAGTCTATAAGACCGCTTCCCATATGGTTATTTGTAATTGTGTTTTCTTCGATGGTACCATCGCAACCGTAGAGTCCACCTCCCTCATAGGTGTCTGAAATAACATTGTTGTGTATGTGACCATCGCAGTCATAAAGTCCACCGCCGTTATGTGCTGATAGATTTTTAGTGATTGTGTTATAATGTATGGTACCACCGCATTCGGATATTCCACCTCCGTGCCAGGTAGAGTCGTTGTCTTTGATGATGTTGTATTGAATCGTACCGTAGCATCTGTAAATCCCTCCTCCTTTTCCATCAACCATATTATATGACTCAGCATAGTTATCAGAGATGACATTATATTGAATAGTTGCTGATGTATCATTGCCATTTATGCCTGCGCCATTATCATTGAGACCATTTCTGATCAGGAATCCTGACAAGATACATTCTTGGGTTTCTGTACCATCAAAAGTGACTACCGAACCATCGCCATTACCGTCATTATCGATATCACCATCAATAATTGTACTTACAACAATAGAGTAAGTCAAAGGCTCGATCGAACGCAGGGTAATGTTCTTCCCCTTGAAATCTATATTTTCTCTATATACTCCTGTTGATACAATTATTTCGTCGTTTTCATTAGCACTATCAATCGCATCTTGAATGCTTTCTCCTGAATGCACATAAATTGTGTCAGCAAATGTTGATGGCATTATGAGTATTGATATTGAGATGTAAATAATCCCTATAACAAAATGAAACCAATTCACTTTAAGCTTCATAATTCATAACCTTTGAGATTCAATATTGATTTTTATAAACAGTAATTCACTGTTATAATGGCAATCAACAGAACAAATAATACCCTAACAGGGAATGTTCAATAATATCCCTTCTTTAATGTTGGTAACTGTCATGTTTTATTATTTCAATTCTTTTATCTTAATTACTATTGGATTAACCCCCAAATAATTAATAAAAGCGTTTTTACAATAAAATTAAATCATTAATTTCAATAATATGTTATATTTTAAGCTCTTTAATTTAAGAAACAACAATAATTTATATTAGATATAATTTATATAAAAAAATATCTTGACTTTCAACATTTTTTTCATTACATATCAACATAACTTAAAGTAACTTTTATCCATCATCATTAGCTATTCTTTCTTATAGGGGTTGATATGGATGTAGATCTTACACAAAAAAACTTCTCCAAAAATAAAAATTATCTCTAAAAAAGCTTTTACATTATACTGATAATAGAGAAGTTGTTGATTTTTTTCATTTAAATAAAAAATTTTGTAACATTTTTTCTGGAATTTGCATCTGTAATTTATGAATCAAAAATTTTTCTCTCTGACTCATCATTTGAGTCACAACATCTCAAAAAGGAGGGGGTATTATGAAAACTTTTCTTCATCGATGTTTTATTCTTTTCATCGCCTTACTTCTATTTACCTGCACATCACTACTATCTGAAGAACCAACCACTTCGGATAAACTCGATCAGGCTAAATCTCTCTTTGCCCAAAAAGATTATACTCAAGCGAAAAATCTGTTAACAGGAATATTAGATGCAGGAGATAATCCAGACGTAGGAACAACTTACCTTTTATTACTAAAATGCCATTATTTCCAAAAAGATCATAGTTCATTAGAAGGTATTTACTCATCTTATCACAGTAATTTTTCAAACACTATTTTTGATCCTGCAGCGCGTTTTGTGAGAGCGAATTCTATTCTCGACAATCGGAATGATCCTGTCAGTGCCTACAGTGAATACGAATATATCCTTAAAAACTTTCCCGAAAGTCCTTATGCTGCACCTGGTTCCTTATACAAACTTGGATTGATTAATCTCGAACGCTATAAAAATTACGAAGAAGCCTTGGTAAAGTTTAAAGATCTAATAAAAACATATCCTACTTCTGATTATGTTTCTCGTTCTTATCTCAGTATTATCAAAGCCTCATCTTTTGTAGATGATACTGACACAATGCTAAGCTACTATAATAAGCTTCAAGAGGGATATCCAAGTTTCAAAAATACTAATTCAGAAGCGAATCTTGCGTTAGCTGATTTTTATAACAATCGTGTCGATGACAGACCCAATGCAATGAAGTATTATATGAAGGTCATCAATGATTATCCTGACTCTACAGCTTATCCACTTGCAGCTTTAAGAGCTGCTGATTTAGTTCCTGATACCTCGATTAATCGCTCTATTGAGCTGTATAAAACAATTTTAGAAAAATATCCAGATAATAAAAACTACACTCCTTGGGCACAAGTGGAACTTGCCACCTGTTTTTATCTTAAGAGTAACACTGAAAAAGCAAAAGAAGAGTTTCAGAAGGTAAGTACAATTACTAAAAAACAAAAATATCTGGATAAAGCGCAGATGTATCTAAATGCAATAGAAGATCCCGAATCGATTGATGGTTATAAAGTCAATGCGGAATGCGGTATGAAAAAATTAAGCTATATGAAAGCCTATGATGAATCATTCTGGGATTATTCTATTTTGAAAAGAAAATATAATGAAAGTTGGTTTCAGAATTTTCTCAAAGATGAAAACATCAGCGACAAAGATAAAGCTGGTTTGGAATATGATTACTGTTTTGCATTATTTCAATTAGACTCTGTTCAGGAAGCTTTAGCAAAAGCATACGACATAATTGAGAAGTATCCTGATGTAGAAAATGTCGTTAAGGAATCGAAGTTTATGATAGCATTTATCCACCGTAGAATGGGGAAATATCAGGATGCTATAAATGAATTTCAGGAATTATTAGAGGACTATCCTGATATTAAATATGCGGCAAGGGTGCTGAGCGAAATAGCTTACTGTTTTAAAAGAACCGATGATTTATTGTCCTCTGCTCAGATTTATCAGTATATGGCTCATAGGTTTAAAAATACATCTTTTGGGTCATCTGCTGAGAAGGTTATCAATATAATATTATTAGGTCATGATGACATAAAAAAGCAATTAGTAGAATTAAACTCCAAATCCGAAGAGAAAATTGTTACAAAATTAACACCGCATAATTTTATCAAGCAACTTCTTGCTTCTTTGGATAAAGAAACAGAAGGACCAATCAAAGCTGGTCATCCGGCTGGTAATTGAATCAAGATAAGGAGGGTAAAAAAATGTTTAAAAAGAACTTAAGTCTAATACTTATAATCGCTATGTTAAGTTTTACATTAACACCAACATGGGCGTGTAATCCACCGGGTGACACCACAGACGGTTGTTATAACCAACCTACCTGTTCTCCTGATGATCCCTGCTGTGAAGACAATAGTCCTTGCTGTGAGGGCTCGGGTACTTCAAATTCAGACGGATCTCCTGGTGGTGACTCAAGATTCGGTTCGCAGGATTTTAATACAATTAATCCAGAAGCATCTACCAGCGGGTTAGGTAATGCTTGGGCTGTTGGCAACTCATTCAATAATGGAAGTGGAGATCCGCTAAGCACTAAAAATAGCAATGCCAGTAAAAAATATGGTGATAGGTTTTTTGGAGAGATTAAAGCATCATCCGGAACCATTAGTCTAAGAAGAGAACTATTCAACTATCCCGCCAATGGTGATATATCTCTTACCGGTGTTTTAAACTATGATGGTAAGCGTCATGATTTCAGCAGAAATAAAGATGGTAAAACTATAATGGGTCCGGGCTGGTTCTTAAACTTCGAAGCTCATTTAGCAACTCACGATGGTTCCGATGATCTTCTTTTCCGTACTAATTCTGGAGACTATTGTATATTTGAAGATCAAGGTAGCAATACATGGAAATCGGAATATTATGCTCCCATAAATGCTACTATCACAAAAGTTGGTGAAAATTACAAAATGGTCGACAAGGATAATTCTCGGGAGATGCTATTTTTATCTAATGGTAAAATTTCTTATGTGCAGGACAGAAATGGAAATAGACTCTCTTTCACTTATGATGCCCAGGATAGGTTAACTCGTATTGATTCAACCCATGCTACTGAGACTGATATTGATCCACGCTATATAACTTTTGATAGTTATTACAGCGTTACTTATGATAATGAAACCTATTACAGATTGACTCAATTAACACTACCCGATGACAACAAAATCTCTTTCGAATATGACAATGATGATAGACTTATTAGAATTAAACATAAGATTTATGATGGTCAATCCTTATTAGAAGAGTATGCAATGGAAGAGTATGTTTATGATGGAAGCTTAGATTTTGCCATAACGCAGATAAAACAATGCGATAAAAATGGGAATATGGTTGCATTAAGAAAATACCAATATTATCAACAAGATGGGGATGATTATCTAACAGGAGACCTTGAGCTTCTGAAAAATCTAAATAATGAAACTCTAATAACTCTAACTTATGATTGGGACCAAGCCTACCGGGAAATCGTAATGGGTGACTTAAAAATAAATCTACATATGTGGGCTAACCGTGATGTCCATCAAGCTGACTATTCCCATGATGATCAACTCATCAAAACACAAATTCAGTTCTTCGACGATCAATTAGGGTTATCCAATCATTTGTGTGGCGGTAAGGTGAATTTTGCAGAAAAGGCGATCTCTTATGAATTTGACTCTCAACAATATGATTGGGCTGCTTCTAATTTGAAAAAAATTACATACTTCGATGAAACACCTGGGACTCCCGGCGATGACATCTATGTGGAATATTCATATAACAGCGATTCTCAGGTTACTTCTTTTACTGATAAAAATGGTAATACCACTGAATATACTTATTACAATAATGGTAATTTGAAAGAGGTTATACCACCCGCAGGTGGTAAAACTGAATACATCTATGATGATTATGGTAGAGTTACACAGGTAAGAATGTATGTTGATACCGAAGAATATGTAGCTAAGACTTACCAATATAATTATCGTGGTCAGGTAACTTCTGTAACGGATTGGAACAATCTCACAACATCTTATACTTATGATGATGTGGGCAATCTTACCGCTGTTACGAATCCTAAGAATAAAACGACCAACTATTATTATGATTCAAGATATCGCTTGACAGAAATTGAGGATGCTCTTAATAATGAAACTGAGTACTCTTATTATAGTGGTACATATTATTTACAATCTGTAACAGATCCTGAAGATAATACGACGACTTATGATTATGATAGTCTTGGACGGTTAATAAAAATTACAGATGACCTAAGTGGTGAAACAGAATATACTTATGATAAATATGGCAATATAACTCAAATCACTGATGCGAGAGATAAGAATACTTACTACGACTATGATTGTGAAGGTAGACTTGTCGAAGAAAAGGACCACAATAATGA
>CAZYWQ010000109.1:7221-7942 GCA_964651675.1 uncultured Candidatus Sumerlaeota bacterium
TGGCTGAATATACTTATTACGAAGGCGGCGGAAGCTGTTCGGGTTGCGGTGCTGGTGGTATGATTGCTTCAAAAACAGATGGTAATAATAATACGATTGAGTATGAATATGATGACTTTAATCGTTTGTCTCGTATTGATTATCCTGATACTGAATATGTAACATTCACTTATGATGATAATGGCAATAGACTGAGTATGACAGATTCAAGATTGAGTATAGGACAAGGTGTATTCAATTATGAATATGACGATTTAAACAGATTAACAAAAGTAACTTATCCTGATAGCACCGTTCAGGATCCAATCTATATCGAATACACATATAAATACTGGGGACCAAGGGCAACGATGAGAGACCCGGATAACAACACCACAACTTATAATTACAATGCAAACACTCTCAGACTATCATCAACCGTGCATCCATTTAGTGGGACGACAAGTTATACTTATAATAATTATGGTGAACTAACAAGAACCGATTATTCCAACGGAGCATATATTACTTATACATATGATGATGTGAACAGAGTTAGTGAGGTGGCGAATGTGTCATATGGTGATACAATAAGGATGGCATTTGATTATACTTATGATGGTAATTCGAATGTAACAAGGGTTGATATTGAATTAGGACCTTACGATTATTACAAATTGTATGAGTATGATGATTTGGACAGGCTGACAGAAGAAGAATATTACTATGTTCATTTGGGACA
>CAZYWQ010000110.1:0-7938 GCA_964651675.1 uncultured Candidatus Sumerlaeota bacterium
GGGTAAAGGACCTGCTTTAGCATTGTTATTAGCAGGACCAGCTCTTTCACTTCCGAATATGTTGGTTATAAGGAGTGTTTTAGGAACGAAAAAGACTATTATTTATATTTCACTGGTCGTTGTTATGGCAACAATAACAGGACTGTTATACGGAACAATATTCTAAGGGAGAAAAATAATATGAAGAAGATACAGATATTAGGTACTGGATGCTCTAAATGCAAAATATTAGCTAAGATTGTAGAAGAGGTGACAGAGGCACAAAACATCGAATGTAAAATTGAAAAAGTAACAGATATTAGAGAAATAATGAAGTTTGGAGTAATGATGACACCAGCATTAGTTATTGATGGAGAAGTAAAAGTCTCTGGCAAAGTTCCGAGTACTGATGAAGTAAAAAAAATCTTATTTAATACTTAGTAATTTAATAAATTCATTCTAACATTTATTATCGGAACTCAGGCATCAGAATTCTTAATGAGATAAATAATTTGTTATTACAGAAAAGAAATTATCTACTTGACAATAATGACCTTTTTTTACATTCTCTATTGTATGAAAGGTAGGTGATAAAATTGAAAAAGGGATTCACATTAATAGAGTTGTTAATTGTTGTGGCAATCATAGCCATATTAGCGGCGATAGCCGTGCCAAATTTCCTCGAAGCACAAACAAGGTCGAAGGTCTCAAGAGCAAAGGCGGACATGAGAAGTTGTGCTACCGCCGTCGAAGCTTATGCTGTTGATTGGAACCATTGTCCAAGAATGACACATACTAATTTTGGTGATCTGTATAGCGGATTTCTTTCACCAGATTTTACGACGCCTGTAGCTTATATTACCTCTAACAAATTGATTGATCCGTTTGCTCATTTGAAAGTTAATACGGATATTGAACTACTTACTTATCAAAATGTAGATATTTATTTAGCCGAGGATTATGGTGGGCAAACATTTTATCCAAATAGTGTTTATTGGCAGAAATGCAAAAGGTTATACTATGGTTCGTGGAGAATGTGTAGTGTTGGACCAGATATTGAATATGGTAGTAGTGCATCAAATAATGATGCAGTAACAATGTATGAGCCAACCAATGGAACAATGAGTATGGGCAACATCTGGCGTTCGCAAATGCATCCTGATGACTTCGAACCACCAGAAACCGACACAGATATGTATTTCTATCGTTAAGAATCTTATTTATTCAAATAATAATAGGGAGGAAGTAATTTCCTCCCTTATTTTTTTGATTGAACATTTTTCTTTTGGGAGAGTAATATTTCTTTTGATGCTCTATAAATGATTAATATTAGATCTTTTTAAATATGATTCAAGAAACGAGGAGATACTGAAATGACAAAGGTATTAGTTATGAATGGTCCGAATTTAGATTTGCTTGGTAAGAGAGAGGTTGATGTGTATGGTGAAAAGAGTTTGGATGATATTCTTTCGGAGATGAAGAAGGTTTGTAAAGAATTGGGGATTGATCTTGAAACATTTCAGAGTAATTCCGAAGGGGATATCGTTTCAAAAATTGGAAGTTCGATGGGGAAAGTGGATGCTATAATAATCAATCCAGGAGCTTATACGCACACAAGTGTTGCAATCCGGGATGCAATTTCTGCTGTAAAGATTCCTACGATTGAGGTTCATCTGTCCAATATTTATAAACGAGAGGAATTCAGACACAAATCATTGATCGCACCTGTGGCAACAGGTCAAATCAGTGGTTTTGGTTGGTATGGATACATATTGGCTTTAAAAGCGATAAAACATCTGGTAGAGAAATAATATTTTTAGTAATTAGGAACCACAGAGGACACAGAGATAACAATTTAAAATTAATTAAGATTAGACGCGGATAATCACGAATTAACACTGATTCTAATTACTTAATAATCCGTGAGAATCCGCGTAAATCTGTGTCTAATATAAATTGTTTTTAGTAGTTAGTAAAAAACATAACCACAAAGAACACAAAAAACACAGAGAACACAGAGAAAAAAAGCAATAAAACATAATTAGACGCGGATAGACACGGATTAATGCTGATTTGATTTATTTAAAAATCCGCGTAAATCTGTATCTAAAATAAATTGGTTTTAAAATGTCGGTTGTCGGTTTTAAAATTTAAATTGTTTAAATTATCTTCTTTTCAGTGAGGATTTTATTGAAGAAACCTATTGTATATATAGCGATTTTAGGTTTTCTCTTTGTCCTTATTCTTTCTTTCTTTGTTTCTGATTCCAGTCCTTCCGATGGTATCAATGTTCTTATTCACCTTATAATCATAATTATTTTATTACTATCATTACTTAATCTCATTTATTCGAGAGAGAAGTATCTCAGTATTGGGGTTATGGATATTGTTTTTTTTGTTTTGGTATTGTTTAGTATTATTAATTTTTTCCATTCACAAATTCCTTATTTGTCACAAGGTGCTTTGTTTTATTATCTTGATTTTTTCATAATTTTTCTATTCGTGAAGTATTGGTTTAAAAAAAAGTACGATGTTATCGGTATCATCTTAATCACATCTGGAGCAGTTTTGTCGGTTTTACCATTTATTGATGAAAATTACCAATGGTTGCAAAGAGATGGATTTATTGTCATACTTGTTTCTTTACCGTTGGTATTGTCCTATTTCTTTGCCTTTTTAGTCCGTGAGGATTTGACAACAGACGACCAATATAAAAAGTTGTTCCTTTTTCTGAAAATAATTATATTGCTGATAATTCCTATCGCCATCTATTTCGACAAACAGATCAACATTGTTAGCAATCAACATTTAAGAGATTGTTATTATGCAAAGAAGTATGCTCTTGAGATTTTCAGGGAACATCGGGTTATCGGAGGTGGATTAGGAACATTCAAACTGCTCTACTCACCGTTTCAAAAACATTTCGTAGATTTTCAACCTTCGATAAGTAATATTTTTTATTATATAATATCGGAACAGGGATTAATTGGGATTTTTCTGAATGGATTACTTTATCTTTTACTGCTGATTGCATCGATAAGAAAATATATCCAGGTTAAAAGTCAGAGAGAAAGGATAAAATTCACGGGATATGCTTCTGCTTTGATTATTGTTGGGATTTATTATTTTTTCTCAGAAAATGCTAATTCAATATTTTATGGCTTTTTGTTCTGGGGACTTGTTGCTATTCTTTTCAGCACGAAACTAAAAGAACCAATCTTTTGTAGTCTCTCAACATCAGCTAAATTCATTTTCACTGTTCTGCTTTGTCTCTTTATAATTTTTTATGCATTCATAGTTTCATCTTCTTACATTGCTGTAGTGATACTCAATCGTTCAATTAGCCAGTCTGATTCGGTAAATGATGTTGAGAAAAATTTTCGAATGGTGAGAATGTTCGGTCCTTATAACTATCATCTGTATGAGATATTAGGTGATTTCTATGTGACTAAAAGTGAGCAAAAACCAGGAGATAAGGAAATTATTGCCAAAGCGGAGAAAGCGTATGAAAATGCCCTAAGATTAAATGAGTATGCTGGAGAAACTTATAAAAAATTCGCATCTTTTCTTAGGGAAAAAGGAGATAGAGAGAATGCGGACAAATTGTTGCGGACCGCACTTGCGAAATTTCCGGTGGATTTAGAGATATTGAAAGAGTTGGGAAAATCCTATGAGGATAAAAGAGATTACAGAGAAGCGTTGAAGTACTATCTGCGAATGAAAGATCTGGAACCGAAGAAAATAGCTTCTTATCTGAATCTTGCGAGGATTTATAATCAGTTGGGAGATAAGGAGAATGAGGCTAATATGTATTTTAAAATCTTGCAGATAGACGAAAAAAATAAGTTTGCATTAAATGCGTTAGATAAGTTTCAATAAGACAGTAATTGTAAATCGAGACATTTATAACAATATAATGTAACCGCTACAATATTGAGAGTAAAAATATTCTTCCGATTATGAAAGAAGATAGCAAATTAAAAACATTATTTAGCCCAGAAAAGATAATTTATTTTATTATCGGTTTGGCACTTCTTGTATGGACAGTTGCGTTTGTTATCGATTTCACGAAGATTCATTATGGTTTGTTTTATGTCTACAAGTTTCTGTTTAAGCCCTACCATTTTTATTTCTCACAGTTCGATTTTTTCGCTTTATTGTGCGGTTTGTTTGGACTCTGGTTGTATTATCTTGTCGGTAAATATTTCGTTTCAGCACTGACTGTTTATGTTCCAAAAGGCGTTCGGATTTCCCTTATCTTCATTACTGGTCTCGGTTGGATGATGGTTTTGATGGAACTATGGACTATTTTCGGATTACTCCATAGAATCACTGTGATTATCACCTTCTTGTTTTTGCTGATACTTTTTGCGATTCTGACAAAGCGAAGAATGAATAAGGAGGACGAATCGCTACAGGGGAATGTGACATTCTTTTATTATAGAAGGGGAGCGCAGGCTTTTGCATATCGTTCGTATCTAAAAACAATTACACAACCCAAGAATATTTTTGAGAAAATTTTTATCAGGATGGCTCAGTTTTTGATTGGGCTAATGTTATTTTTGCACTTTTATCACGGTGTTTTTCAACCTGTGACTTATTGGGATTCGCTGATTTTATATGTCGGTTATGCACGAAAGATATATTATCTTGGAGGATTTCCATTCAAGGCTGTGGCACAGGTTGGGATTGGTCTTGGTGCGAATTATCCTCATCTATATCCATTATCAAGTGCTGTGATTGCCAAATTATGGGGTGAATGGTCAGATATTTTTGCTCAGATTATTCCACCTATCTGTTCTTTGATGACTGTTATTTTGATGTTCCATATAGTTCTCAGGCTTTCACGAAACCGTTTAGTGAGTTATATTGTGACATTGCTGGTTGTTTCTATCCCTTATTTCATTGCATTTTCAGAATACGCTACCGACTACGCCGTTGCCATTATGTTTACGGCAGGATTTTTATATTGTGCGATGATGTATATCGAAACAGGTTTGTTTGGTTATTTCGCATTAGCGACTTTCATCACTGCTTTTAGCTGCCATATTAATTATCTTATGTTGGGACTCTGGTTTATCTGGTTAGCTCTGTTAGTCATTTCTCACACACTTTTAAAAGGTAGAAATCAGGAAGTATTTGCTGCGACTGAAATGACACTTGATGAAGGTGAACCATATTTTACAAGACGATCAATGATGCCGAAACTTCATCGTTTTATTCTTCAAAAAAGGACAATTCTTGTAATCTTATTGTGTTTGATTATAACGATTCCGTGGTATATCCGCAACTTCGTCCTGACCGGAAATCCTGTCTATGCCTTTTTCACGAACATATTTAAAGGCTCAGTAAATGTTAATCCTGAAGTGCTTCAATCCTGTTTTGTGGAATGGACTGTCAATGGTGATGGAATTGGTGGATTTGGCTGGGATTTGTTGACGAAAATCAAAAGCACCTGGAAATTTTTTGTTACTGACCTTAATACATCCTGGAAACTCGCTCCTGTATTGGATTTGTTGTTCCGGGAATATTTGTCTTTCTAATAAGTGTGATTATTCATTTCGTAAAAAAGAAAAGTAAAAAAAGTGAGAGCTACGATCCTGTTATGCGATTTGGATTACTCTGTTTTATTTTCTTTCTTTTTCTGATGTACTATCATTATGTAATTGCGAGTTTTTATCTTTATCAAATTATAATCATTGTTCCGATTTTCGCCGTGATGATTTTTTTTATTGTCAATATATGGAATAAAACCATTTTGAGATATGCTATTCTGATTTTATGCCTTTATATAGCGGTGATACCGGGATTGGCATTCAGTCTTAAGGGAATGAAGCTTTTTAATAAAGAAAGTTTTACACTCATTTCACTTCGCAGACCTTTTATGGATAAGGAGACATTCTGGAGATTGAGATTTGGTGATGATGCGGATATGTTTGTGTATATAAATAAGCTTGATAAAAGATTAGGATTACAAAAAATAAAAGATAAAAAGGTTCATAAATTAAAACTATTGACTCACGAGAACCGTCATTTATGCTTCAATGAAGGACTTGAGCTGATTCATCTCGATGATTGGGATATTCAAAAGGCATATTCTATGAAAAACATAAAGGAGAAATTGCAACTTTTCAAGTCGATGGGAATTACTCATTATCTCTATGTGCCAAATGAAGATAATCATCCGATTAATAAAAAAGTTGGTATCGATGAAATGATAAATAAAGGCTATCTTGAATTGGAGTTTGAGGCAGGGGAAAATAAATTGTATAGGTTCATTTACTAAGGCAATTTGTTTTGCCAAAAAGAATAATATGGTATATAATTATATTAATGAGAACATTTGTTTAATTAGGGAAAATAGGCACAATGAAAATGTATAGAAAACATAATGTACTATTATTATTGGGAATTTTTGTATTATGTACGGTTCTGAATTTAAGTGCTGACACGCTTTATACGAGCAGTGGATCGACTATTGAAGGCAAAATTCTGACGATGAATAATCAGGCGGTAATTATCAACGCGACATCCGGTCGTATAACAGTACCAAGATCAAGAATCATAAAGATTGTTAAAGATGATAAGGTAATAGAAGACAAAGAAAAATCTGAAGAGATGAAACCCACACCAACAACAATAATTGAAGAGACACCAGCTCCAATTAAACTCACTCCTACACCCGTTCCGATGCCGACACCCATAATAGTGCAAACACCTTCACCATCAGTAAAAACGCAATATTATGATGCGGATAAAGTGACAACACCTAAACCTCGCACTACACCTTCTCTCATTCCACCCACTCCTGAACCATTTTTTCAGAAGAAAAAGCCTGTTCAGGAAGAATCTATAGAGAATGTTTCGGTACTCACAAAGATGATTATCGGTTCATTCAGAATGATTGAAAAAGAAGCGCTAATCAAATCCCTTGCCACAGCATTTGCCAAAGCCGCCGTAGGAGATCCGATCCACATAAAAGATGAGATAAAGACTTCCATAGGCAAAGTAATAATTGATTTAAAAGGTAGAGGTGAAGTCAGATTACCTGCTAACTCCCACATCCAGGTTGTATATGCTGATTCGACAAATTCAAAGGTCAAAATCAAGTTATTTGGTGGAAAGATTTGGACAAAAATCGAAAAAACAGCTGCACAAAATATTGATTTTCAGGTGCAGACACCTGGTGTCGTAGCTGGTGTAAGAGGAACAATATTCAAAATCGAAATGCTATCGGGAAATCAGGAAAGGATAGCCGTTCTGGAAGGATTGGTTTCTGTTCTGGTTGAGAAAACAGGTGAGCAATTTGATGTCAAAGCAAATCAGGCTTGCTCGATTAATCTTGACACCTATCTTGCAGCATTAACTCCGACTACTGAAGAAGATTGGAGAGAGTGGGAAGAGTGGGATAAGTGGGTCGAAGAGATGCAAGGTGTTGCTGTTATGTTTCCTGTTGGTGGTAATGTCATATCGGATATGAGTAAACAGATTGCAATGGAACAAAAATATTATGGTCAGATGATGCATGATGCTGATCAGCAGATTAAATGGAATCAGGTTGGTGATGCCTTAGAGGTTTTGAAACAAGGTACAATCAAATTTGCAAAAGATGTTGGAAGATTGCCGACTGAAGAAGAGGGATTGAAAGCGTTGCTTGAGGATCCTGGTGTTAAAAAATGGAATGGACCTTATATTCCGCCACAAACTCCATTTCCGATAATGGATAGATGGGGAACGGAGATTTATTATGAGAAACAATTGTCACCAACTGGAAATGAATATTATACCATAACCAGTGCAGGACCCAATAAGATTTATCGAAAAGGGAAATGGCAGGCTGATGAGGATGTCTGGGTGATTATCAATCCGAAAATGATTGATTTAAACAATCCTTGATTTTTCTTCCAGAAAATTTAATTATATAAATGGTTGTTTAAAAACTAATTAATACTGCAAAAT
>CAZYWQ010000111.1:0-7862 GCA_964651675.1 uncultured Candidatus Sumerlaeota bacterium
CGAAATTGATCCATTAGACTGGTTAACTGTTTTTGGAAAAGGTAGCATTATAGTAAAATTGCTAAAAGAAGATGGTATTCTATTAATAGTTGAAGATCAGGAAATACCAAAGGGGGAGAAAGCATATCAAAAAGGATTTCTTGTTTTAGATAAACCTGATTTTAAGGAATTATTTGATATTAAAGAATCCGATAATTATTTTTGTTTTCCATCTCTTGATAATGCAAGATTGAAGGCTCATCTTTTTACAAAAGATATTGTCTCGAGAATAGATGCAAAAAAAAGAATAAAAGCCATTGAACAAATTAGGAATACAGCTTTAGAAAAAATCAAAGAACTTAGAAATAAAGAACCAAGTTATGAAAATGGGAAGATTCACGGTTTTTGGATACATCAATTAGCAAACGCGGAGTTAGCTTTATGTGAATTAAAGTGAAATAATTAATAAAAGATTTAATTAACTAATAATCAATATGATTCTTATTTATTATAAACACATAAACTGTTATCAGATGATTAATCAAGTTGATGTTACTATATGAACAATTATAAAAATAACAATGATGAGAACCATTACGATTCGCAATAGTATCATTTGAAATGAATAGGACATTAATAAATCTATTGTAGCGGTATGATTTATCGCATATTATAAATTGTCGGATGAATCCGACCGCTACAATTTTAGTCTTTAACAGCTTTCTATCTTATATTTTATTTGATGTTATGTTCGAGTTTATATTGTGTCCAGTTCTTTTTGAGGTGAATAAAGTCTTCGAAGGTTTTTTGAAGCATAAATGGATTGGTCTCTCGCTCATTCTTGATCGTCGAGGAAGGTTGCATACCATAATTGTGTCCGGGATATATCTCAACTTCATCAGGTAATGTCATTATCTTCTTATGCAAGGCATCGTACTCCTGCCTTGCACCTTCTCCATAATCCGTTCCTCCTACTTTTCCAACAAATAAAGTATCACCTGTGCATAACTTATTTCCCGCAAGTATACATATTCCATCCGCAGTATGTCCAGGTGTGTGAATAATCTTTAACTCCAATTCCCCTAATTTGAGAATATCTCCATCGTTAACGGCAACATCAGTCCTGGAGCCAGCCTTCTTGTGAGCTACAATTTGAGCATTCGTGGCTTTTTTAATATAATCATTCCCATTTGTATGGTCATAATGATTATGCGTGTTGATAATATATTTAATCTTCAATCCAAGCTCTTTTGCTCTCATAATAATTCTATCAGGAGTATAAGATGGATCAATAACTGCTGACTCTTTACTCTCTTCATCCCCTATAATATACCCATAATTCCTATCGCCACCCATTGCGATTTGTTCAAAAATCATCTTATTCCTCCGATATTATTTTTTAGATGGGACATTCACTAAACACCTTAGTTTGGTTCTGTTAGTCTTTTCTCATACAAAAGTATATCAAGTCCTTTAAATTTGGTTTTTCCGATCTTTCGATACCCATATTTCTCGTACAGTTTTTGTGCTGCTGTTTGCAGAGTGGTGGTGTCGAGATGAAGAATTTTATAACCAAGATGTTTAGCTTCGGTTTCAAGTGCGATGAGAATTTGTGCACCAAATCCACGACGCTGGAAATCAGGATGCACTCGCATTCTCTTAATTTCACCCCGATTCATATCGGTGCGTTTGAGTGCACCCATTGCTACAATCCGGTTATCGAGTACTCCGACAAGAAAGCAGCCCTGGTTCTGCTTGTACACCTCTGGAATATTTTTCAGGTCATCATCCCATGGACCATTTCCGAGATGAGCGCCTGTTTCCTGAAGTGCAAGATTGTGAAGCTCCCATACTGCTTCAGCATCAGAAGGCTTAAATGGTCGTATTTCCATCATCCCTTCAACCTTACAAAAATTGGAATATTTTATACCTTAAAAATTTTTTTGTGTGTTTTAGTGTGATTTCGTGGCAAATTGTACTCTTTATATTACACAAATCCAATTGGTACTTCAACCTCTTTCAATATTTTATCAATGACCTCATCCGTTTTGATTCCGCTGATTCTTGCTTGAGGTTTGAGAATCAAGCGATGTCTCAAGACAGGTTTAGATAAGGCTTTGACAAAATCAGGCATTACAAAGTTAGAACCGTGTATGAATGCATAAGCCTGAGAAGCCTTCATTAATGATAAAGAAGCTCTTGGACTTGCACCTAATATCAAATCATTACTTTTTCTCGTTTGTGTCGTAATATCAACGATATATTTCTTAATGGACTCATCGATATATATTTCCTTCACCTGCTTCTGAATCTCAACAATCTCTGACAATTTAGCAACAGATTCCAACTTTTCAATAGGATGCTCAATCCTTTGTTCCTCCAACATTTTCATCTCTTCAAAACTCTCCGGATACCCAATATCAATCTGCATCAGGAACCTATCAAGCTGTGCTTCTGGGAGTAAATAAACACCCTGCTGCTCAATAGGATTTTGTGTGGCAATAACAAAAAATACCCCTGACAATTCGTATGTTTTACCATCAACAGTCACCTGATATTCCTGCATACATTCCAGCAAACTCGATTGAGTACGAGGAGTTGCACGATTAATTTCATCCGCTAATAAAATATTCGAAAATACAGGACCTTCACGAAACTCAAAAATCATTTCTTTAGGATTATAAATCGATAAACCTGTTACATCAGATGGTAAAAGGTCAGGAGTGAATTGAATCCGTTTGAATTTCGCATCAATAGACAGAGCAAGACTTTTCGCTAACATCGTCTTACCCACACCAGGAACATCTTCTATGAGAATATGTCCCTGAGCAAACAATGCAGTGAGAACTAATTTAACCGTTTCTTCTTTTCCGATGATGACCTTGTTGATGTTTTGGAGTAGTTTTTGTACAGTTTGCATCAAGATTATTTTTCAATAATTTTTTTCAATCAACACTGAGGTTTAAAAGTTGTGAGTTCACATAAACCAGATGCTCTGAGAGCATTGTTATAAGCTTTTCTTATCTTCTTAACCTTCCTATCCAACGCCAATCCAATGTTTAAACAAGTTCTGTTCAAATTATCGAGGTGAATCTCCATTGCCAAAACCGAAGCACTCGTCTGTTTTTTAATATTTTCAATAACATTCTGCGATATCCTCCCTGAACCAGTTTTGATAGTATCGACCTGTTTTCCAATTCTCTCGATAATCGGTACAATAATTAAATCCGCTTTCTTTGCAAGGATAAAAATCTGCTCCTTAATTATTGTATCCAATTTACCTTTATTATCAATTGTGTCGGAAGATTTATTCCCATTAACCTGTACAACTTTAATCTTTAAATTCTTAAAAAATTGAACAAAGAAAGTCTGAATTTTTGGGTCAGTAATAACGGATGGTAATCCAACCTTCTTTATATGTTTTGTTGGTAAGTGTATCTGAATTTGCTTTATCTTCGCCAAAAATTGACTTTTCAAATTCTTCTTATAATCATTCAATAGTTTCATCGCACCTTTTATATGAAACTTACCATAAAGCTTCAGAAAAGCCCACCAGAAATCAAGTTCAAAGAGTCTTATGATTATTGACTTCCAGGAATAAAACCTTCTCATTGCCCTATAAGTCTCAGAATGGAGTTCGTGAGCAGTCATTAATTTCGGCTCAAAGACCGCATAATGCGCATCATACTTCGACCAGTCTTTGTGAATAAGTCTATTCTGAGACTCCAGATCATAATAGACATCAGTTCCTGGAAGAGGAACAAGCATCATAAACTGGACAGAATCAATATTCATAGCTTTTGCAAATTTTGCCGTTTCTCTGAGTGTCTCAATCGTATCAGCATCGCTTCCAAAAACAAACATCCCATGAATATAAATCTCACATTCTTTAAAAACCTTTATACTTCGCTTAATATCATCCAAATCCTGTTTTTTATCATAGAGTTCGAGAGTCTTTGGATTAATCGATTCAAAACCGACAAACACATTATAACAACCTGCTTTTGCCATCAGTTTTACTAACTCTTTATCCTTTGTAATATCCGTCCTAACCTGAGCGCCAAACCTTATTTTAATATTTTCGTTTAAAATCCTTTCGAGAAGTTCCTTTGTGCGTTTTCGATTAGCAGCAAAATTGTCATCGCAGAAAAATATCGTCCTTCCACTTTTCTGATGTATCCTAATTTCTTCAATAACTCTATCAATCGAATTAAAACGGTACTTAGTGCCAAACATCTTAATCACAGAGCAGAATTTACATCCATAAGGACATCCTCTTGAAGTGGCTATAGAAGTAACCGATCTCCTGCGACCCCATCCTTTCAATAACGAATAATCAGGAATGGGAATCTCATCAAGATTCCAGATAAAATCCTGTTGTGGATTATGAATTTTTTTACCATTATCATTAAACGAAACACCCTTTATTCCATAAGGTTTCTCATCATTCTCAATCGCTTCCATCAATTTCGGAAATGAAATTTCACCTTCTCCCCTAACGACATAATCAGAATGCTCCAATCCTTCATCAGGCAAAAAAGTAGTATGAGGACCGCCCATAATGACTGTTTTACCCAAACTCCGAGCCTTGTCAGCTATTTTATACGCCCTTGGTGCAGTCGAAGTAATCGTTGAAATACAGACAATATCTGCTTTTTTAATTTCATCAAGGCTTGGCGACTGTAAATCCTCGATGTACACATCAACATCATAGCCTTTTTGTTTAAGAATAGTACCTAGAGTTAAAGAACCAAGTCTTGGTAAAATAAAAATGCTATAGATATGAGCACCGGGAGATTTTGCTTCGATGAATATTACTTTTTTCATAAATTCACATCTCGAAAATAATTTTAATTAATTCTACGAATAACTTCTTTCCTAACCAAATAGACTTAAATAAACATTAATAGTTTGGATATTATTCCCCCATAAATTCTGAATCAAGGGATTTTTTGCGTTATTTAAAATGCCAAATTGTGAATCAATTGAAACGAAGTGAATTTTCAAAAAATAATTGCAATAACAAGATTAGTTATTTTCTTTTCTAAGAAATTTATTCACTGCCTGATTATGTTCTTTGAGGGTTTTTGAAAAGTAATGCGTACCATCTCCTTTTGAACAATAATAAAGATAATCAACTTCCGGTGCTTCTATAACTGCTTTGATGGATTTTAATCCTGGATTGCAAATCGGCGTCGGTGGTAATCCATAATGAAGATAGGTATTATAGGGGGATTCTATCTGTAAATCGTTTTTATTTAATGGTAAATTATTTTTATTCAAGGCATAACTAATCGTTGGATCACAATTCAATTTCATCTTCCGTTTTAATCTATTCATTATTACTGATGCAATAAGAGGTCGCTCTTTATCAACCTTTGCTTCCTTCTCAACTAATGAGGCAATAATCAAAATATCATCCAATGATAACTTCATTTTTTCACAATCAATTTGTAAAGACTCTATTTTCTTTTTGAATCTATTCACCATTATATTCAGAATCTCTGAGTCATCCATATTGCTAACAAAATTATAAGTATCAGGGAAAAGATAACCTTCTGGTGTATTTCTTTTATCTTGCAAATCGAATGGCAATTCAATATTCATCGCCGTTTTAATAAATTCTTCTTTCGATACAATAATACCTTCCTTTTCCAAAAGAGTAGCAATCTGGTCAACTGTCAGACCTTCTGGGATAGTGATATACAGTGAATGATTACTCGTGATGGTATCGATTAATTCAAGGGTATTGCAATCTTTTCTCACCTTAAATCGACCTGCTTTAATGACATTTGTTTTACCTAATAATTTCAGTGAAAGCAGAAAAATATTTCTTCCTTTAATGATTTGTTTCTCATAGAGAGAGTCTGCAACCTTCTTGGCAGATGCACCTTTTCCTATATTGATTTCAACTTCTTGAGCATCACTGGAAAAGGGTGTAGTTATAATAACATAAAATATGAAAAATGGAACAGAAGAAAATGACAAAATAAGAAATACAACAGCAATAATGGGGATTAAAAATCTATTTCTTATGAGATTTTTTAACACAGTTCTTCAAGTTTACCTTTTCAAGATAGCTATATTAAAGCAATCAAATATAATTTCGTTAACTTTTTATATATTCATTAACATCTGTGCAATCTAAATTTTTTAGGAAAAATAATGTTGAAGACCAGATTCATTTATTGAATAATAAGATTCGTTAATTCAAATTTAAGTAGAATACTAAAAAGGAAACTAATGGCAATTGACATTGAAAAATCCCGACAAAAGATATCTATTCTCATTCCTACTCATAATGAAGAAAATAATATCAGAGATTGCCTTGAATCCTTAAAATGGGCAGATGAAATTGTAATTGTCGACTCTTATAGCACCGACAACACACTAAAAATCGCCCGTGAATTCACAAATAAAATACTTCAACATGAATACATCAATTCAGCAAGTCAGAAAAACTGGGCAATTCCTCAGCTCTCTAATGAGTGGATTATGATTGTCGATTCTGATGAACGAGTCACACCTGAATTACGAGATGAAATCTTAAATATTCTAACAAACGGAACTAATTACAATGGATTCTATATCTACCGTAAAAATCACTTTCTTGGGAAACCTATAAGATTTTGTGGATGGAACAAAGACAAATGTCTCAGACTATTCAAAAAAGGCAAAGGCAAATATCAGGACAGAGAAGTACACGCCGATATAATCATTGATGGGAAAATTGGATATTTAAAAAATAGACTACTGCATTATACATTTTCAGACTTTGACCAATATTTAAAAAAATGGGATAGATACACATCCTGGGCAGCAAATGACAGAGGTAAAAAAACAAAAAAGGTTCATTGGTACCACCTGACCCTGAGACCGTTATGGAGATTCATCAAACAATACATATTCAAATTAGGTTTTCTTGATGGAAAAGAAGGCTACATAATCTGCAAATTGGCAGCAGTGAGCGTATTTATGAAATACGCAAAACTCTGGGAAAAACAAAATCATTGAATTTCTCATTCGATTCGAAGGACTATTCCATTTAATACCATCCTAATAAAATTAATTATTTTATTGTTGATTTTACATTCAAAACACAGCAATATATTCATTATAAAATAAAAATAAATGAGGATAACCAAATGGTTCAATTTGGTAAAAGAGAAAAATTACTCGCAGGTGGTATCATATGTTTATTAATCATCTTATTACTCCACTTATTTGTATTTTCTCCCATAATAAGAAACTACAATGAGAAAAAACAAAACTTTGAGAGTGATAGATCACAATTCGAAAATGTTATGAAAGTTCAAACAAATCCTGATTTCATAAAGAAAATGGAAGATACAAATAAGCAATACGATGAAATTTTCAAAAAATCCATCGTGAATCTAAAAATAGACTATACAAAAGTAAATAGCACAATTCCGGGAATCATTGAGGAGATCAAAAAGCTCCAAAAACGCGAGAAAGAAACATCCAAAACCGAGATAAAGATAACAAAATACTGGCAAATCCCAGAGGGTTTAAATTCCAAGTTAACTTCGGCTGAAGTAAAAGATTCACTTAGAAGAGCAAAAGACACCTATCCACTAATCGAAAAAACAGAAAATCAGTTCGATAAACAACGCTTGATAAATGAATTTTTGGCATCGCTAAACAATCTTGGCTTTAACTTCTATTTAGTAAGCAGATTGAGAGAACCGGTACCTTTCTTCATCAAAATAATTTTTGCTGATTATCTGAATGCAAACAAAGGTGATATTGCCATCGACTTACAGCAAATATACTCACTATTAAAACTCGAAAAGCCCGATGATAGCACTACTTTCAACTACGCCAAACAATTTGAGTTTTTGAATGATTTTATAGATAAAGCA
>CAZYWQ010000112.1:0-7802 GCA_964651675.1 uncultured Candidatus Sumerlaeota bacterium
GCTTTGCCCAAGCTACTGTACCCAACCAGTCTGGTCCACTGACACCTATCAAACCTAAAAACCAATTTAAAATACCAAATTGATGATTAAACAACCATCGCCACATCAGAAAAAGTGCTACAGGAACACACATCGTCGGAAGAAAAAATATCGTGCGGAATACCTTCGAAAAAGGGATTTTCTTATTCAATAATAAGGCTAAAGATAACGAACCTGCCATACCCACAGGAATTGCTGCCATTAGAAAAAGCGTGTTATAAAGATACTTCCAAAACATAGGATCATTAGCTGTCAGGCTTTTAGTACCAGATTCATTTTCAACAAATGCAAATCCTAATATCCTAATGAAATTTCTAAATCCTGCCCATTCTACACCTTTTACTCCACTGATAATATCCCATTTGCAGAAGGCAAGTATTAACGATGCAATGATCGGAATAAAAGTGAATATCATAAAACCGATGATATTCGGGGAAAGAAAAACCATTGCTGGTAAAAAATCCCCTTTACTCTTATTGATACCCGATCCTTCTATGTGAGTCTTTTTCTTTAAACTCAACACTATTTCCCTCTTACTAATCTATTTTAATTCATCGATAGGACAATTGAATATTTCCCAATCTTTAAATCGAGACTTTTTCGAAGAAGGCAACTTATATCCACGAGCCCAAACTTTATTTTCCTTTTCATATATTGAAGTGACAAATAGTTCGTCTTCTTTTATTTCATAAAATGAATTCTCACCTTTTCCTTTTGAGATAAAAACAGGGAAGGTTAATGCATTTACCTTTTTGGCAATTTTATTACCGTTAAATTCCCCAAAAGGTATTAGAAAATATTCTATTTTCTGTTTGCCATAAAGTCCAATATCATATTGATGAAGTCGAGCCCATCCAAAATGCATACGATTGCTGAATTTCCTTCCACCCCAAGCAATTAAGTTTGCAATCACACCATCTCTCACCCAATGCTTTACAGTTCCCCTATTCACATAAACCAATCCTCCACAATACAACCAGTTTATTGCGAAGAGTGGTCGTCTTTCTCTTCCTTGAACATACCCGAAGGGAATGTCATAATAGATATTGGAGTCCTTTGTAGGATAATAGATATTTATCTTAGTTTCATCGAGCCAGAAGTTCCCAACTTCATTGCCATTAAAATCAAATTCGATTTCCGCCTTAATAAATGGCTCATTATTAAAGAAGAAATATTTTTCTGTAATCGGAATATTACTCAAGGCTGTTTTTCTCTCTAACACACAAGCCACATTGCCTTTATAGAAACAACATTCTGCGGAATGATTATTCACCCATTTATCCGAAATCAATGCTCGCATCTCACCTCCCAGATATTCATCAGTTTTCAAAAGGGCTTGATTCTTATTAGTAGTTATCTGTTTTATTAATCCACTTTCAGAAAATTCGATTTTATAATTGGATGTGCTAATATTCTGAGGTAATGAGGTTTCTTCCGAAACAGAACATTTTCCCTTTGATACATTAAAACTTTTAAAACCACCTGGTGGTAAATCGAGAAATCCAATAGATTTGTTTCCGAACTTCTGGAATGCCTTGTCATTAATTTCCATATGATTATCTGGAATTTCAACAAGACATCTTCTTTTTTCAGGAAGTGAATTGAAGATACATATAGAACTCTCATCCTTTTCAGTAACTTCCTCAGCTACCTCATCCATTATTTTCTGACCTTTATTTATGACATCATCGAGGAAATCTATTGCTTTTCTTCGAAGGTCAGTCACTTCAATCCAATAAACATCGTGGTGTTGATACTTCAGAATAACCTGCCACATTTTCTTAAAATTCTCTTTTTTATCAAGAGACAAATTAGCCAATTTACCCATACAATAAACCGATTCAGCGAGGACTGTAGATTCCTCCGCCAATTTATTCTTTCTCAACAACTCCTCAGCCCAAACACCTTCCATATAAGACCAGTAAGTATAAATTCTCACTTTTGCACGAGGAGGAACTTTAGGAAATCTATCCATCAGAGCTTTCTCTAACAGTGCAAAGTCATAGAGTTTTTTAAAATCATCATGAATTTTTTCATCCACTTCGATCAAATCAGGGAAAAATGTCCAGATGGGTGGACCTGCATACATATCTTTAGCAATTTCTTCCTGAACAAATTCTGATTGAATGTTTTCCTGAGCATCTATCACCTTTGAATAAACAGGTAAAGAAGATCCATCGAGTGCTTGAGCCTCTAAAAACTCATCACCAGCTATCGTATCAGGACCTCTGAAAAAACCTACCATCTCCATCTTTCCATCAATCACTTCAAAAGCCCACGGAAATGGTGGAAGCATCATAAAAGTATAATCGAATTTCTTTAATATTTGAGGTAATTGCTGATGAAGACCTGTTTCTTGACGAGCATAGACTTTCACTTTTTTATTAAACAACTTTTCAAAAACCTCCAGACCCTCTTCAAATTGTCTCCAGTTACTTTCGGAACCAACTGCTTGAAGATGAGGCTGAGAAAAGCTCCCATCAAGAAAGTCAAGCGATCCTTTATCATACATTTCTTTCATCTTCTTCACTACTTCAGGGAAATCCCGAGCCATCGCCAACATTTCTGCACCGGAAAATTGATAATTCAATCTTAAGTCAGAAAATTTTTCGAGAGAACCAAGATTCCGAAAAACTCTCTTGACATATTCAGCCGCATCAGGTGCTCCCCAGGGAGGAACTCGCTCTCCTACTACTGGATCGCCTCTATCCTCATCGATCAGTAGATACATCGGATGCTGACAAAGTGCAATTCGCCAACCAAAATTCTTCTTTGTTACCTGAAAATTAATTACTTGATTCAAATCAACTTCCAATTTCGTTTTCCTTTCTAATGAATGTTTGTAGCGGTCGCATTTATGCGACGATATTGTAATATAAAATTTAATCACGGAAAAATTCTTTGATTACTCTCGATAACTTGCCCGAATTATTCTTTCAATTATGAATCCGTTTTCCGTGCTTCCGTTTTTCAGTGCTTCTGTGATTTCTTAATTGAGACATAAATGTCGCGTTACAGTTTTCAAATCTCTCACTTTGAAATCTTATAGACTTTTATATCATCAATAATAGCATCCGCATTATCAAACGCCCACATCAACCACAATCGGTCTTGTGTTCTTTTGGGAATAAAATATGTACAATTCCCAATATTACCTTTCTCTTTTCCTTCATCAGTTTTATAGAGTTCAAAATACAAAACATCTTTATTGTTATCGTAAGGTAGTATCTTGAGTTCAAGAGTGTAAAACTTATTTAAATCAATATCAGTGAATCCAATCCAGCCTCCAAAATATACACCAAATTCTCCTTTTTTGTCATTTAAAGGATTTGCGCCTATCGATAACTCTTTCGTTTCATCATTTGGTTCTTCACCACTCATAGAAATAGAATAACCAACAGCATCAAGGAATGATATTCTCGATCTCCCGCCCTTGCCAAAAGAAATAGAAGTCTCAAGCATAAATGGTGGCGAGAAAGCCATTTTACTTACAATACCCCTTACATTTTGTCCTTCTTTTTTAATCCTTATTTTCCCATTTTCAATTTTCCAGGATTCAGGATCAATAGCAAATTCCCATTTGTCGGAATTAACCTGATTAAAATTATCCTCGAATAACAACTCGCCCTTTTTCACATCTCTAATATCAAACTTTATTATATCTTTTACTCTCAGTTTATTTAACCAATCCTTTTTCTCGAAAATAATATTCTTGGTTTTAGGAAGTTTAGATACTATCTCTGTATTAAAGTTATCAGGTATTAATATATTGTTATATCCATTTAAATTTATCTCTTCATCATCAATCGAAACATATTTAATATCATAAGGAATATTCAGATTAGATAAAACCGAAGCGAAATTATTTTCAAAATAGATAGCTCCCTTATCAACAAGAATGAGATTATCTGTACTTTCTGGTTTCATTGATACAATATTCTCCTCACTATTCTTAATCCAATCACAAAAGGATTCAATTCTATCTTGAGTATGTTTAAGAGAAGGATTAGGACCTGTAACGAGCATTCCGACAACATAAGGAGCGGATGCTTTTGCGTATTCATCTCCGGGTGAACTACCTGAAAGAGCGGATGAAAATTCTAAAAGTGTAAGTATCGGTTTCCCTGCATCATTAAAAGGTTTATAGACCGACCGTAATAAAGGTGGAATATAGTCCGAAGCTTTTATTCGACCATAATAGTAGACAATTACAAAATCGAGTATATCAGACCAATAAAATGGAGGAGTCGCAAACTTCTCTTCCCGCGAAAAATTAATATCAAAGGTTACCGTCACTGGCAGCCCAGATGCTGTTCTTACCGCTTCTACTGTCTCAGCTAACCATTTTTTCACGATATACCTTCTAAAAAGAATCCACTGATACCACTCCTCAGAATTTTTAGCAGTTTGTGGAGAAATGGGAAGAGTTGAAATCTCATCATAGGAATTATAACCTATTTTTTCAGGAGAAATATTGCTTATCTTTAAATACTGAATGAATTCACCTTTCGCCCATTTACCATACGGAAGAAATGTCTCGTACTTTTCCTTATGTCCCGGCACTTCAAAAGCTACATGGATTTCACCATCAGGAAGATGATAATCATCATACGCTCCCACACATATTCCAATCACTGGTCTGTTAGCATAGTCTTTAAGAAACTCAGAAGCTTTTCGATAACGAGAAATGTGCTCTTCTTTTGCCCGAGGATTTGTATAATCAGGAAAATGTTTTACAGGAGTACCATCATACATCACAATATTCAGATCGAGATTCTTTTTCAACAAAACCCAATACTCACATAATGCAATCTCAACGAAAGTCGGAATTTTCTTTTCATAGCAAATCCTGAGAGCATTCTTTAATCCACTCGATCCTGCTTGAATAGCATCCATAGTTATTAAGATAGAGTTACAGCCCAAGTCTCTAATTCTATCAATAAACTCTGAACTAACACTATGGAAACCTGTAAAATACGCAACTGGATAAAAAGGAGTTCCGTTTAATGTGCAAATAGCTTTCCCAGTATTTTCATCCTTCCCAAATCCCAAATGAAATATTTTTTCTTGCTCAAGAATATTAATCTTATCCTTACTTGGCATTTCTGTATTTCCTTTTATAAGCGTTACATTGTCGATATAGATTGTAACTTTATTAAGTTTTGCAAATTCATTCCACCCATCACCAGCATGAAAATGCAATCGAATATGCGTCACCTTTGAAATATCAATATTAGGTGGGATTTGCCATTCATTATAGACCCAGGTTTCATTTAGAACTCCCTTTTCACCAGCATTCCAATTGCCCAAATCTGTAAAATTAGATGGAAAGGGATGACAGAGTGTCGGTTGAATTGTCCAATAAGTCTTCGGAGCAATAAGATCAAAATAAATCCACATACCAATCCTTGTATATTCTCGAAAATTTTGTTGTTTTATAGGTACATTGAATTCGATTGTCGGATAATTACCTTCTGGATTGGACGGTAAAGCATATTCCCACTTTAAAGAAGCCTTGCCCATTTTAAAAATATTATTATCCAAGCGATATGTCTGATTCCCTTCCCCCTTTCCACCTATCCATCCATTACCTACAGGATTTGCATCCTCCATATCAAAAATGACAACATCTGAAAATCCATTTTGAATGACAAAAGAACATACAAGCATACAAAATAAAATTTTTATAACAGTAACAATTATTTTTTCTTTTGCCTTTTTCCTCATAAAAGCTTCCTCGAAATTAACCCATAAAATTTATATTCCAGATAATATCTCAGAAATAACTAATAAAGACTCCAATCATTCACGAAAGAAAATTGATCAAATGCATCCTCCAAATCTGTAATCGAAGGAACCCAATCATAGCCTGTAACTCCAACAGGAGAAACAAGTGCGTAATAAGTAATGGTATGTGATTCTCCAGCACTCACTGATTTATTCGTACCCGCAAATACAGGATTGTAATAATGAAGTTCGATAGTATCAGTTGTATCTATTATGCCGTTTGTATCCCAGGCACGAGCATAAGCCTGTCCACTTGAATCCCAACCTAATGGAACAAGTGCAACCGATACATTAAAAGTAGTTCCTCCGTATCCGCATAGATAATCGCCCTGAGAACGATAGAGAATTTGACCATCAAAGTAATGGGTAGCTGGAGCGGTTGTCATATCCATTGGTGTTGTTGAAACAATATTAGTACTACTTTCACCATCCCGCCTAACAATCGCAGTTGTTGTATATCGATCCATTCCCCATCCGAATTCCACATAAGTCATTCTAATATCTGATGCAGCCTGGTTATGATATAATCTTCCTTCTGTTCTTACTGCTAAAATATCATCATCAAGAATAGCGATTTTTTGTGAAACAAGCTGAGTCGAAAAATTGTGAGTGCCATCATTATATGCCCACTCTCCATTCCACTCAATCATTCTTCCAAAATCATCAACAAGGCTATGTGTAACATAGGTGCCATCTGACCATCCTGATGAATGCCAGCATATAGGATGATCGTAGAATGCACCTCCGCCACTCACAATATTGGTACCAGATGAATTAAGCCAGCCACGAATATCTCCCCATCTTCCATAATGAGCAACATAATATACCGAACCAACAAACTCAGCATTATAAGCACCCTCGAATCTTAAACATTCACTCACAGGTTCTGTTATACAGAGTGTTTTGTCAGAACCTTCAGGTCTATCTACACTAATATCATCAAGATAAATCGTTACTGTTCCTGATTTCGCAAGAGATTCCCAACCATCTCCAGCATGATAATAAAATCTTAAATGACTGACATCGGAGATATCCGATACACCCGAAATATCCCACTCATGATAAATCCAAGTCTCATTAGGTACACCTGTTGCACCAGCATTCCAATTGCCAAGTTCAGTAACTGTCGGATATGGATGACAAAGTACAGGTTGAATTGTCCAGTATGTCTTAGTTCCTGTAAGGTCAAAATACATCCATACTCCCAGCTTTGTTGCACCTGTCCAATTACTATCCGCTGATGGAATACTCATTTCAATAGTCGGATAATTCCCACTGGGTGTAGAAGGAAGAGTATAGTCCCATCGCAATGAATAACTCCCATCATAATAAATTGACGAACTGAGTTGATGAGTTTGGCTTCCCTCACCATTTCCTGCTATCCAGGTGTTAGTAACAGGATCCGATGTCTCCATATCAAAGACTAACAAATCACAATAGACACTTGCAGTAGCCATACAAACAATAACTAAAATTAATATGGTCTTCCTAAATAATATTACCATTTTTTATCCTTTCATAGTATATTAATTCCGAACTTCTATATATCCCCACGATACATTAATCCTTCCTCAAGCATAATGAGATAATTCTTAATCGGTGTAAAATTAGCTATAGAATTGCCCGAACCGAAAACATAGCTACTACCAGCACAAGATTCTATTACTTGCCTCACATAAGTTCTTAATGATTTCTCATCACTTCTACATAGAACATCGAGGTCGATACCTCCTAAGATAGCTATTTTATCACCATAAATTTCTTTCGCCTTTGTCACAGGCATAATACAATCCTGAAAAGAGTGTTTTGCATCAATGCCAACATAATCTATGATTTCGGACATAACCTCTTCAAGATTGCCGCAGGAATGCAGGATACAAGGTTTGTTGTAATAGTGAATGATGTCTGCCAATTTTTTGTGCCAGGGGAAAACATACTTTTTCAAATGTTCAGGGCTTATCATTGTTTGAGAGTTA
>CAZYWQ010000113.1:0-7699 GCA_964651675.1 uncultured Candidatus Sumerlaeota bacterium
TTTATTCTTGTAGGATGATAAAAATCTCGCTTCCCAGAACTGTTTTTTAGCTTGTTGTTTGTGGTACAAGATTGAAAGGGGTGGTATAAGTTTCCGTGAGGGATGAAATATTTGTTTTTTGACTTTCTTCAGAATGATGGAGTGGTTTGTCAGATACCATAATTCTGGGGAAGGTAATAGAATAAGAGGCGGTGTTTTATTCGGATCAGTATGAGATACAAATATTTTTTCTATAGGATCGTGGTCAAGTTCAAATGTAATATTGTACTTGTTATTATTAAGGAAATGTTCGGCATTGTTAATAGTCTTGCGTATTTTAGCTATCAATTCTTCGTCAATAAATTTATTTCGTTCATACCAGGAAGATGGGCGTTCTCCTGGTTCAATTTCACCAAGCACTAATCGGAGAGAAAGTATAACGATACTTGTAACAGATTCGCAAGATTGTGAGCCGGGGAATTTATAAAAGCCACCATCTGGATTGACCTGGTGTAGTATATGACGGATTAATTGAACTTCCTCTTCGAGTGATTCCGGCTGATTAATCAATCCTGTGGTGCGTAGCATTATAATATATAAGGCACCTGATAAAGAATATAAATCAGCTCGATCAATCCAATTGCCTTCTGGACTTTTCTGTTTTAGAAGTTGCTTGAGTGCCATTTGTTGAGCATTGAGGACTTTTGATAGGGGAATTTCGTTACTGTCATCTGTTGATAAAACCTGGTAAGGATTAAATACAAAATTTGTTAGTATTAAGAGCCATATGAATAATTTTACTTCGGTTTTATTTTTTTCTATCAATGCTATCAGTATTTCTCATTCATATTCAAAATTTATTGCTGATAGTGATATATAGTGAAAAGGTAAAAAGTAAAGGATAAAGTAAAAATTCTGTAGGGAGATTTTGTGATTGGATTTTTTAAATTGTCCCTGCATTATAACCCGACCTTTTTGTTCTAATTATTACTTTGACATCTGTTTCGTTGAATTTTATTATCCATCCGCCTTTTTATAAATCAACTGTTGATTGAGGAATAATATTTATTATTGATATTTTGTAGGAAAGTCTGTGATATGAAATGTAATTTAAAATAGAGCATACAATAAAAAAAGGAGGGATCGGGTATGAGAACAAAAGCATTAAAGAGCATTATGTTGTTTGTTCTTAGCATTTTAGTTGTAACGCTGTTATTTATGAGCTGTACAAGTCAGCAGCAGGAAGCGAAGGAAGAAGCCGTGGAAGATATGAGAGGTGCAACAGCAGAGAAAGCTGAAGGAGAAGCCAAAGAGGAAATGAAGGAAGAGGCAAAAGAAGAAGAGGGAGCAGGTAAGGTTTATGAATTGTCTTATAGTATTTTCTTTCCACCTACCCATATCCAATGTATAACAGCAGAAGAATGGGCAAAAGAGATTGAGGAGCATTCTAAAGGACGAGTGAAAATCACAACTTTTCCAGGTGGTTCTTTGACAAAAGCACCGCAGGTTTATGAAGGCGTAATCAACGATATCTCTGATATTGGGATGAGTTGTTTTGCTTATACAAGAGGTCGTTTCCCCTTATTAGAAGGATTGGACCTACCTTTAGGTTATCCTGATGGTATGACTGCAACAAAAATTGCAAATGAAATGGTCAAAAAATATAAACCTGAGGAAGTAAGTGATACTCATATTCTTTATATTCATGCTCATGGACCTGGAATTCTTGCAAGTAAAAAACCTGTTCGGAAATTAGAAGATTTGAAAGGTATGAAAGTTAGGGCAACAGGTCTTTCTGCTAAAATAGTTGAGAGTCTGGGAGGAAATCCAGTTGCGATGAGTCAGCCAGAAACCTATGAGGCATTGCAAAAAGGTGTGGTTGAAGCAACTTTCTGTCCAATTGAAACTCTAAAAGGTTGGAAACAAGCAGAGGTTATCGATTATGTAACCGATACTTCTATAATTGGTTATACAACAGCTATGTTCGTTACGATGAATCTTGAGAAATGGAATAGCTTACCAGATGATATTAAGGAAATTTTTAATGAGACTAATGAGAAATATATTCTGAAACACGGAGAAGCGTGGGATAAGGCTGATGAGGAAGGCGAAGCTTTTGTTAAAGAATTGAAACGCGAATTTATTTCTCTTCCGGAAGATGAATATCCATTATGGAAAGAAAAAGTACAACCTATAATGGATAATTATGTAAAGCAAATGGAGGAGAAGGAACTACCAGGCGAAGCTTTCTTACAAGATATAAAAGATTTATTAGAGAAATACAAAGAAAGTGGAAGTTAAAAAATAATGGAGCAACTTGACTCTTTCGGAAAATGGCGGAGTTTTTATTCAATCTATATCAAGATACTTAAATCGATAATATTCTTATTTTTAGGATTATCGACATTAGGTATTGTGGTTATGATGATTGTAACTTGTGTTGATATTATCTGTCGGATACTCAGGATTTCTTTTACGGGCGCCTATGATATTGTAATGATAGCAGGAGCTATTACCATTACCTGTGCGCTCCCTTATACAACGGCTGTAAAGGGTCATGTTGCCATTGAGTATTTCTTTCATAAATTGTCTAAAAAAGGGCGAATTGTAGTCGATACAATCGCCCGTTTATTCGGTATGTGTTTTTTCATAATGTTAACTATCCAGAGCTTGAAATATGGAAAGTCATTGTTTTTGGCAGGAGAGGTTACTTTAACTTTGCAGATTCCTGTATTCTGGATACCATATGTTATTTCTCTTTCGTGTTGTCTGGTTGCGCTTGTGATTTTTTATAATTTATTACATCCGGGGAAAGTAATGATAAAACTATGAGTCATATTCAGGTAGGATTAATTGGTTGTGTTTTACTGATTGTATTATTGATGAGCAGTATGCCAGTGGCTTTTGCGATGGGGATTGTAGGTGCTGTTGGTTTTGCACTATTAGTTTCACCGCATGCTGCTTTAAGTATGATTATAAGTGATTTGTATTCCACTTTTTCATCTTATAGTTTAACTGTTATACCATTATTCGTTTTTATGGGACAGATAGCATTTCATGCTGGTATAAGTCGTCGTTTATTTGATACGGCTTATCACTGGTTAGGCTCGCTCCCTGGTGGTTTAGCTATGGCGACAGTGGGAGCGTGTACAGGTTTTGGAGCTATTTGTGGCTCAGGTCCAGCTACGGCAGCTACTATGGCTGCTGTAGCTTTACCGGAAATGAGGCGGTATAAGTATGATATGGAATTGGGTAGTGGGGCAGTGGCTGCAGGTGGAAGTTTAGGTATGTTGATTCCACCAAGTGTGGTTTTTATCGTTTATGCTATTTTAACAGAACAATCGATTGGAAAACTTTTTTTAGCAGGTATACTTCCGGGATTATTAATCGCTTCTCTGTTTTGTCTTACCATTTATATTAATTGTAAAATGCGCCGTCATCTGGGTCCTCCGGGACCTCGTACATCCTTGAAAAGGAAATTTAAATCTCTTGGTGGAATGGCAGAAACACTGATTCTTTTTATACTTGTGATTGGAGGAATGTTTTTGGGATTTTTCACACCTACCGAAGCGGCTGCAGTTGGTGCTACTGGTAGTGTTATCATTGCCGTAGTCAAAAGGCAAATGACTTTGAAGGCATTTTTTAAATCATTAAGAGAGACTGTGCGAACTTCCTGTATGGTAATGATTATTGTTGCAGGTGCTGTTATGTTTGGGCACTTTTTAGCTATAACAAGATTGCCTTATGATCTGGCTGAATGGCTTGCTGGATTGCCTTTGCCAGGAGCTATAATTGTAGGCTTTATCATTCTTTTCTATTTGATTTGCGGGTGTTTTGTGGATGCTCTTGCACTTATTCTTCTTACCATTCCTATTTTTTATCCGGTTATAACAGGTTTGGGCTATGATCCGATCTGGTTTGGTGTAATCATTGTTGTAGTTACTCAGATGGGTGTTATTTCACCGCCTGTTGGTGTTAATGTTTATATTGTGAACGGGATTGAGCGTGATATTCCATTACAAAAGATATTCAAAGGAGCTTTACCTTTTTTAGGTGCTTTGATAGTGGCTTCTATTATTTTAATAGCATTTCCTGAAATATCGTTGTTTTTGCCTAACTTAGCCAAATAAAAATAAAATTAGGGGAATGAAATGGGAAAGGAATTTAAGGCTTTTAAACATATCTTATTTTGCACTGATTTGTCTGAGAATGCTGATTTTGCATTCAGTTATGCTGTCGAACAGGCTTCTCGATATGCTGGTTGTAAGCTTACTTTGTTGCATATAATGCCGGAGATGGAGGCTCAGTTTTGGAAAACTTATCTTTATGAAGTTGACAATGTTGATGATAAAGCAAAGCGAGATGTAGAGGTGAAAATTGCCGATTATTATGCACCACAAGTTCCAGAAAATGTAAAGTTCGAAATAGAAATAAAGATGGGGAAAGATTATATGGCAATTCTTGAGTTTGCTCGTGAAAAAGATGTCGATTTGATAGTAATTGGACGACAGGGGAAAAGTTCTATTAAAACAATCCTATTCGGCAATGTTATTGAAAAAATAACCAGGCATTCCGAATGTCCTGTCCTCGTTATCCCAGCAAGTTTTCAGAAAAGAATAGACGAAGGTTGATAATCTCTCTAATGATATATTTCTTTTAATTGCTGGATTTTCTCGAATCTTTTATATATCCTGATTTAAACTTTTAGATGTTCTAAAAAATAAATAAGGGGACAACTTGATATGTTCAGGAAATTAATTAAAATCTTAATATTTACGCTTGTAGCAATATGTATTATAACAATGACAAGTTGTGCAATTAAGGTTAGTACTGCTGATGAATTAGCAGAGGCTTTAAAGGGAGAAGGAATAAATTATGATTTGAAAGAACCGGTTGATATTACGAAGATGAGACATGCAAGAGTTAATGAAGCCATTGCACTAAAAGGGGAGAACCTTTCAATAGAAATTTATCGGATAGAAGATGAGAGAACTTATGAAATCTTTCTGAAAACAGTGGTGTTCTTGTATGCAGTTGATAAAAAAGTTGAAGGTGGATTGCCCAAGTTACCAAAGAATACCATTTCTAAAAAACCTTTTGTAATCGTGATTAGAGAAGAACCGGAAAAGGGTTATGTAAAGCGGGTGGTAAATAAGATACTTAAATAATATTAGAATATAAATAATTGACAATAGACAATTAGAATAATAGATTCTTCGGATATTTTTCACAGGTTTATAGACTTACAATTAATCATAGGATATTGATTAGGAGGATAATATGTTTAATGGCATTTTTCAAATCCCTCAACCAATTAATGAACCAATTTTGCAGTATTCACCAGGGAGTTCTGAACGAGCAGAATTAAAAAACAAGTTAGATGAAATGCTGAATAATCAAATTGATGTTCCAATGATAATAGGAGGTGAAGAAATACGAGATGGAGAGCTTGCTGATATAAGATGTCCCCACAACCATCAGTGTTTATTAGGTAAGTATCATCAGGGCGATGCCGATTATGTTGCAAAAGCTATTGATGCAGCAGAAAAATCCAAAAAGGAATGGGGAGAAATGCCATGGGATTCAAGAGCAATTGTTTTCCTTAAAGCAGCCGAACTTTTAGCTGGTAAATACCGTTCAGTCCTGAATGCAGCTACTATGCTTAATATGAGTAAAACACCGCATCAGGCGGAAATTGATGCCGCTTGTGAATTAATAGATTTCTGGCGTTTTAATCCTCATTTTATGGAAAAAGTATATGGGGATCAACCAGTATCTACACCAGGTGTTCTGAATTATATGGAACATCGACCGTTGGATGGATTTGTCTTGGCATTAACACCTTTTAATTTCACATCAATCGCAGGGAATCTCCCGACAGCTCCTGCTTTGATGGGAAATACGGTAGTCTGGAAACCAGCTTCGAGTTCTGTTTTGCCAGCTTACTTCATTATGAAAATCCTTGAAGAAGCAGGATTGCCACCCGGTGTTATTAATATGATTCCTGGTCCAGGAACAGTTATCGGACCTCCTGCATTAAATGATATTAGATTAGGTGGGATTCATTTTACTGGAAGTACTTATGTGTTCTCGACAATTTGGTTAGCTGTTGGCTCTGATATAAGGAAATATGTTTCTTATCCAAGAATAGTAGGTGAGACAGGTGGAAAAGATTTTATTTTTGCTCATATGAGTACTGACATTGATGCATTAGTAACTGCTATTGTGCGAGGAGCTTTTGAATATCAAGGTCAAAAATGCTCCGCTGCTTCTCGGTCTTATATACCCGATTCTATCTGGAATACAGTCAAAGAACAACTGATCGATAAGATCAGCGAAATAAAAATGGGTGATGTAAAGGATTTTAGAAATTTTATGGGTGCGGTTATTGATAAACAAGCATTCAAAACAATTAGTAACTATATAGAATACGCTAAAAGTGCCAGTGATATGGAAATCATAATAGGTGGTGGTTATGATGATTCAGAAGGATATTTTATCGAGCCTACGGTAGTTGTGAGTAAGAATCCAAAGTCTAAGTTGATGGTTGAAGAAATCTTTGGACCAGTTTTAACCTTATATATTTATCCAGAGAAGGAATATGATCAGGCACTTGAATTGTGTGATCAAACATCACCTTATGCACTTACAGGTTCGATATTTGCACAGGAACGAGGAGCTATAGTTAAAGCGATGAATGTTTTGCGACATGCTGCTGGGAATTTCTATATCAATGACAAACCAACAGGAGCAATTGTTTCACAACAACCATTTGGTGGCACACGGGCATCAGGAACCAATGATAAAGCCGGCAGTTGGCTTAATCTTGAACGATGGGTTTCTCCTCGTACAATCAAGGAAACATTCATACCACCGAGAGATTTCCATTATCCTTATATGGCTGAAGAATGATTTGTATAATCCATTAAATGTAGTGAGCACCTTTGAAAAAGGGGGACAGATGTATGTCGTCTGTCCCCCTTTTTTATAAAATAAGCAAATTAAAATAAAAAGCGCGCCCAGCAGGAGTCGAACCCGCAACCTTCTGATCCGTAGTCAGACGCTCTATCCAATTGAGCTATGGGCGCTTTTTTTTATTTTAATATATGTTTCGGATACTTAATTTGTTATTTTAAATGTTTTTCTGTGTCAATGTTTTTCTGTCTCAATTGTTTCTTCTCAAATACTATTATGTATCACAATTTTGATTGTCTCTTTTACGAAATTAAATTATTTGCATTTTGAACTGGGTTAGTTTAATGTTCTATGTCAAATATTATTTAGGATATATTGTTATATGGATTATTTGAATTATGCTCAGAAATATCATTTGTCAACTGAGCTTTCTTTTGGAAAGATGAGTCAACAGGTTGATAACATTATCTGGGGTAAACAACCGTCTCTTTATAAATTTTATAAAGGGAAAAAGTCTGTTAAGCTTCCGAAAAAATATGGGAATAAAATGTCTTCCATTTCGGAATCGTTAGTTGCTATTGAAGGTGACGATTCACTGGTTTCAAAGTCTCTATCGCTTGATGACATTGCTCAAATTCTTCATTATACAAATGGAACCACATCTGTTCAGCGAATGGGTGGTGAAAAATATATCTTTCGAGCTTCTCCTTCTGCAGGAGCTTTATACCCAACTGAAATGTATTTAATTGTCAATAATGTTGATGGTTTGAATAAAGGTATCTACAATTATTGTTCTTATGATAAT
>CAZYWQ010000114.1:0-2518 GCA_964651675.1 uncultured Candidatus Sumerlaeota bacterium
CAAGCATTAAATATTGGCTGCCCTTTCCTCTTTAAACTTCACACCCCTCTCAACAATATTGCCGGAGGTGGGTATTTTGTCAAAGCTGAAACACTTCCCATATCTTTAGCTTGGAAAGTGTTTGAGGCAAAGAATGGAGCCGCTGATTTTGATAACTTCTCAAGATTAATAAAAAGTAAAAGACATGATTTTGAGCATGACCCTATGATAACCTGCATCATCCTGAATGATCCTTTCTTTTTTCCACGGGATGATTGGATCCCACAACCGGAAGATTGGAAAGCAAATATCGTAGTAGGTAAAACTTACGATACTAATGACAACATCGGCTCTCGCCTTTGGGTAAATGTCCAACAAAAGCTTGTAGCTTATGCAACACACCAACAAGATACTTCAAAAGTGACCACTATCAATGAACCACAGGAGTTATATGGGAAGGAATATCTTACAAAGAGCAGATTGGGTCAGGGTGCATTCAGAGTATTGGTTACAGGCGCTTACCATAAACGTTGCTCAATCACCGGCGAAAGAACACTACCGGTATTAGAGGCAGGACATATTAAGCCGGTAACAAAGAGCGGTCCGAATCAGGTGAACAATGGAATCTTATTTCGTGCTGATTTACATATATTATTTGATAAAGGGTACATTACAATTACCCCAGATTACAATATCGAAATAAGTAAAAAGATAAAAGAAGAGTATAAAAATGGACGGGATTATTATAATTATCATGGCAGGGCTTTGCAGATAATACCTGATAAATTAGATGAGATTCCCAGTAAAGATTATCTAGAATGGCATAATGAGAATATATATCTAGGTTAGTTTATATGAGCTTTAGAGATTTTTAATAATTTTTTATAATATGTTAAAAAATATGTATGTTGTTTGAAAAGTTAACAATATACACTAATTAAGAAGTATAAGATGCAGCCTTCATTTAGCAAAGGCGATAAAGTAATATTAATTGCTTATGGAAACCGTATAGGCATAATTGATGGTAATCCAAAGGAGAGAAAGGAAAAATTATTTTATCCTGTATCAATAGATCCAAGCTTACCAAGCTCGTATTATCCTGAAGAAGCTCTGAAAGAATTTATTCAGCCAAAATCTGTTGAGCAGTTATTAAGAGAAAAAGAATTTTCCAATCTTGATAATTTTATAAAATCCTTAATTTATAAAAAATTACAAAAACCCCTTTCCAATAATCTTTACACTTTTTATGCATCACGAACGGAATTCCAAGTTCATCAGTTTAAACCTGTTCTCAAATTCTTGAGTGCTTTCAAGCAACGCCTCCTATTAGCCGATGAGGTCGGATTAGGTAAGACTATTGAAGCAGGCATCATTATTACAGAATTATCTGCTCGAATAGGCGAAATATCTAGGGTATTGATTGTATGCCCATCGATGCTAACTAATAAGTGGGAAACAGAAATGTTAAAACGCTTTGATTTGGATTTTAATGTTTTAAATCGTGATGATTTTGAAAAATTTTTAAGTCGATATAAAGATTATGGTGAGGCTGAAAAAATAAAAGGCATTATCTCCCTTCAAACTATTAGGTCTAGTAAAATGATAGATAATCTTAGAGAGGTAGCACCACATTTAGATATTGTTGTAGTTGATGAAGCACATTATATGAAGAATCCAGAAACTTATAGTAGTGAATTAGGAGAAGTCTTATCAGAATTATCAGATGCAATGTTATTTCTATCGGCAACTCCTTTGCAGTTAGGAACACCTGACCTTTTTAATCTTTTACATATACTCATTCCCGAAGATTTTCCTTATTTTGATTTATTCCATAATCTTATTGAGCCTAATGAATATATAAATTATGCGCTACGGTGTTTATACGATCCAAATAAAGCTATTGATATATTAAAAAAGGTAGAATATACAACACAAAAAAAGAGGTTTAAGAAAAATCCTTTTTATAAAGAAGCTTTAAATTTACTTAATAATAATAAACTAAGTATTGGACAAGCAATACGATTGCAAAAACTTCTCATAGAATTAAATTGTCTATCGTACATTTTTACACGAACGAAAAAAAGAGATGTCGAAACTCAATTTCCAATGAGGGAAGCAAGAGTAATTCGAGTTCAATTCACGCCAGAAGAGAAAATATTTTACAATGCCGTTACTAATTTTGTTGAAGAACGATTTACAGCAAAACACAGTCATTCCCATGGCATTTCATTTGCTGTAATTATGCCACAAAGGCAAGTAGCCAGTTGTATTCAGGCTATGAAAGAAAATCTATCAAATATTCTTAAAAATAAACTTATCAAGGCTCCATCAGCTGAAAATGGAGATATTATTGATCCTTCTTTAGATAATGAGGACTCATGGCATTTAGATTTAACAGAGCTTTCTTCGATCAAAAGGTTAAAAGAGGCTGCATATCATATTGGGGATTTCGATACAAAATTTGATATGTTCCTAAAAGCTCTGCGAGAGCTTGAAAAAGAAGAGCCAAATTCAAAGATACTTGTTTTTGCATATTTTA
>CAZYWQ010000114.1:2528-3091 GCA_964651675.1 uncultured Candidatus Sumerlaeota bacterium
ACTCTGAACTATATAAGAAGGAGATTAAATGTAACAGAATTTAGTAAAAAGGTGGATTTGATTCATGGTGGTATTCATTCAAAAAATAGGCAAAAAATCATTAAGAGATTTCGTGAAACAGATAAAATAAAAATTCTACTCTCCTCAGAGGTAGGTGGTGAAGGGCTAGATTTTGAATTTTGTAATGTAATTTTTAATTATGACCTGCCATGGAATCCTATGAGGGTAGAACAAAGGATTGGAAGACTTGATCGTTATGGACAGCGTCATGAAAAAATATTGATTTATAACTTCTCAATGATTGGAACTATTGATGATGCGATATTAACACGCTTATATCGAAGGATAAATATCTTTGAGAAGTATATTGGAGATCTAGATGCTATTTTAGGGGATCAGATAACAGTATTAACAAAAGAAATATTTAATACACGGCTTACTCAAGATCAGAAGGTTCAAATGATAGAGAAAGTTGCAGAAAATTTGGCCAGACGACAAAAAGAATTGGAAGAGTTTGAACAAGAGTGTCAAAAATTTATAGGTCAAGATGAATATTTTAACCG
>CAZYWQ010000114.1:3101-4007 GCA_964651675.1 uncultured Candidatus Sumerlaeota bacterium
TAATTATCCAAAAACAACATTACGTCCTCCAAAAAGTGGGAGGCCCAATATTTTTATCTTAAAAGGCGACGAAGATTTTTGCAGGTTCGTAAGGATTCATTCTCCATTAAATATTAATGTCAAGGAGCTAGAAAAAAAATTGTCTCGTGATTGTGGTGCAATAGTCACCTTTAATGATCAGGAAGCTTGTAAAGATGACTCTTTAGAATTTATCACAATTCATCACCCAATCATGAAAGCAATTAAAAATTATTACGATGAGAATAAAGAAGAGATTTACAACATAGCACAATTCAATTTAAAAGGTAATGGTAATTTTAGGGGTCATTATATCTTTTTTATATATTTACTTGATAAGACTGCATTGAAAGAAGATCTTATTCTTGTACCGATTTTGATAAATTTAGATAGTGATAAAGTCCATATTGTGGATGATCTATGTGATTGGTTTTTAAGTGAAATTGTAAATGCAAAACCTGCGGATAACGAAAATCTTACAAATTATGACGATAAAAGTTTTGAAAAACATTGTGAAGAAGCGGGTGAATATCTTGAAATGTTTCGTGAGGAGGAAGAACAAAATTTAATTAGAAATAATGATACTTTAGTAGATAACCAAATTGAGAGTGTTAAGCAAGCTACAACATTAAAAATAAATAAAGCAAATGAAACCATTAGAAAGTTAAAAAGCCAGGGCAAATCCGATGCGGATCCAATAATACGACTTCATATTGGAAGAGTTCGAAACCTAAACACATCAATGGAAGAAAAGATAAGAGAATTAGACAAAAGGAGATCTGTCTCTGTAGGATTCAATTTGATTGCTGGAGGAGTTGTAAAAATCGAAGACTAAAACCACATAAATAGTAAAATGATGGTGTTGATAAATAACATTATAGCCTTTTT
>CAZYWQ010000114.1:4017-7674 GCA_964651675.1 uncultured Candidatus Sumerlaeota bacterium
ACCACTATTTAGCTACTTTCAATATTCAGAATATCATCTAATTAAGTAACAATTTGCAAAATTATTCTAAGGGGTTTAATATTATTGGTAGTTAAACAGAAAACAGCTATCAGAGAGTCCACCATGGCAAAACAATCTAAAAGAACTAATGATACTGCAAACTTGGGATTTGAGCAGAAACTATGGCTTGCAGCTGATAAACTCCGTGGTAACATGGATGCTGCTGAATATAAGCACGTCATCCTCGGATTGATATTTTTGAAGTATATATCAGATTCTTTCCATACTCGTCGTTCATGGTTGGTAAGAGAGACAGCTGATCCAAATAGTGAATATTATGTGGCAGACGAAAAGCAGCAATATACGGTCATTGAAGATCGAGATGAATATACCTCAGAGAATGTGTTTTGGGTTTCTAAAGAAGCACGGTGGGAGGTGTTCCAAGAGAACGCTAAACAGCCAATGATTGGTAAGATAATCGATGATGCTATGGACCTGATTGAAAGGGAGAATCCACGCTTGAAAGGGATTTTGCCAAATAACTACGCTCGTCCTGATCTCGATAAGGCTCGACTTGGTGAACTAATTGACTTGATAGGTACAATCACTGTAGGAGATGAGCGAGGTCGTTCTCAAGATATAATAGGTCGTGTTTATGAGTATTTTCTTGGCAGATTTGCGTCAGCCGAAGGTAAGGGTGGTGGAGAGTTTTATACTCCTTCATGTGTAGTTAGGACACTGGTCGAAATGATAGAGCCTTTCAGAGGTAGGGTTTATGATCCATGTTGTGGCTCTGGAGGGATGTTTGTACAGTCGGAGAGGTTTTGTGAAGCACATGGTGGACGAAGGCATGATATAGCAGTATATGGTCAGGAATCAAATCCGACAACATGGCGATTGGCAATGATGAACTTATCTATTCGTGGTATTGAGGCAAACCTGGGGGGCCAGTGGGCTGATTCGTTCCACAATGATAAACACCCTGATTTGAAGGCAGATTATATTCTTGCTAATCCTCCATTCAACATAAGTGATTGGGGCGGTGAAAGACTGATGGAAGACAAACGTTGGGTTTATGGTGTTCCACCTGTTGGGAATGCTAACTTCGCTTGGGTCCAGCACATGATTCATCATCTATCACCTATTGGAATTGCGGGATTTGTATTAGCAAATGGCTCCATGTCTTCGAATGTGAGTGGCGAAGGTGAGATTAGAAAGGCTATTATTGAAGCTGACCTTGTAGATTGTATGATTGCAATGCCGGGACAGCTTTTTTATCAGACTCAGATTCCTGTATGTCTTTGGTTTCTAACTAGAAATAAAGCAGGGAAAGGATTTAGGGACCGAAGAGGAGAGACCTTATTTATAGACGCTCGCAAGATGGGAACCATGATTGATAGAGTTCATAAAGAACTCATGGATAAAGAAATCGTTAAAATATCAAGTACTTATCATACATGGAGAGGTGAGAAGGATGCTGGGGATTATAAAGATATTCCGGGTTTTTGTAAGAGCATGACAAAAGGGGATATAGAGAAACAAGGTTTCGTCCTGACACCCGGGAGATATGTTGGTTCTGAAGAGCTTGAGGATGATGATGTCCCTTTTGAGGAAAAAATGACAAAGCTTTCTAATAAACTTTATAGGCAATTCGCAGAAGCTACCCACTTGGAGGCCATCATCAAAAAAAACTTAGAGGCATTTGGTTATGGAAAAAAAATGGGACATCGTAACGATTGAGAACATTGCTAAAAAGATTGCAATGGGACCATTTGGCTCGTCGATAAAAGTCTCAACTTTTGTTGATAAAGGTATTCCAGTGATTAGCGGTCAACATCTTCATAAAGCTCGGCTTAGTGATGGGGATTATAATTTTATAACACAGGAACATGCTGAGAAACTAAAAAACGCCAATGTCTATCCGGGTGATGTAATTTTTACTCACGCTGGTAATATTGGCCAAGTAGCATACATACCAAAAACATCAAAGTATAAACGCTACATAATTTCACAACGACAATTTTATTTGAGATGTAACCAATCAAAAGTATTACCTGAATATATTACCTACTACTTTAAGACTGCTGAAGGTCAATATAAGCTATTAGCTAATTCTTCTCAAACAGGTGTACCTTCTATTTCAAGACCAGTAAGTTATTTAAGAACAATAAAGATTCCTCTGCCTTCTACACAAGAACAACGCTCAATTGTCCATATCCTCGGGACTTTAGATGATAAAATCGAGCTAAACCAAAAAATGAACGAGACTCTTGAGGCAATTGCAAGAGCAATCTTCAAGTCATGGTTTGTTGATTTTGATCCTGTTCGGGCAAAGGCAGAAGGACGCCAACCTGAAGGTATGGATGCAGAAACTGCAGCTTTGTTCCCTGATTCATTTGAGGAATCGGAGTTAGGGATGATTCCTAATGGATGGAAGATTGTTTCACTTGAAGATATTTGTGAGAGAATAACAGATGGTTCTCATTTTAGTCCGAAATCATGTAAGTATGGTTATCCGATGGCATCTGTTAAAGACATGCAAGATTGGGGATTTAATCTTAAGACTTGCAGATATATCTCTGAAGTGGATTACAAACAACTTGTAGCTAATGATTGTAAACCAAAGAAAAATGATGTGTTAATCGCCAAGGATGGGAGTTATTTGAAGCATATCTTCGTGATGGAGGATGATTTCGAAATAGTGATTCTATCATCGATTGCTATTCTTAGACCAAATGATAAAATAAACCCTCATATATTGTCATTCATATTAAAGGACAATGTAGTTAAAGAGCGAATGAAAAGTTTCGTTTCTGGTGCTGTTTTACAACGTATAGTATTAAAAGATTTTCGTATTTTTAAGGTGCTTCTCCCTCCTTTTAACGCTCAAAAAGCATGGTATCAGTATACAGAATCTCTTATTCACAAATATTGGCAAAATAACAAAGAAATAAAGATTCTATCTTCTTTGCGTGACACACTTCTTCCCAAACTCCTTTCTGGTGAAATTAGAATAAGAGATATAGAGAAGTTTATTGGAGAAGCTGTATGAGTGTCAAGTTCACGGAGTCAACCGTTGAGGAGGCAGCTGTACAATACTTCCAAGAATTAGGCTACACTTATTTTGCAGGACCTGATATTGCTTATGATGGTTTATTTGCTGAAAGGATAAGTTATAGTGATATTGTACTATTACAACGTTTAAAAGACGCCCTAAAAAAAATTAATAATTATTTGCCCAGCACTGCTATTGATGAAGCAATCAAGAAAGTCTCCCGAACAGAAGCACCAAGTACAGTTGAAAATAACCGTCGTTTCCACTTACTTGTCACTGACGGAGTTCCAGTTCAGTATCGTAATGAAGAGGGGCGTATAATCAATGATCAAGCATGGCTATATGATTGGACTGATCCAACCAAAAATGACTGGCTTATTGTAAATCAGTTTACCATTGTCGAGAATAGTGTAAATCGTCGTCCTGATCTAATAGTATTCGTTAATGGTCTGCCTCTAAGTGTTATTGAATTAAAAAATCCTGCTGACGAAAATGCAACTGTTCGCTCTGCATACAATCAGATTCAAACCTATAAGACCCAAACCCCATCTATATTCACCTTCAATGAAGCCATTGTTATCTCAGATGGTAGTGAAGCTAAG